>CAZSHY010000021.1:0-17477 GCA_964607125.1 uncultured Pseudomonadales bacterium
ATCATTAATTTCCAGTACTCCTCCAGACAAATCACTCAGTGTACTCTCAATTGCTAATGCGCCAGCAGAACTGACGCTTCCTAGAACTGTGCCAGTGTTAGTCTGCCACTCCTGGATATTAGCTGTACCTGAAGGGCCACCCTTCAAGGTAAGAGGTGTGCCGCCTGCATACGTAGCAGAAATTGTGGCTGCATTAGCGGCCAGATCTCCATTGATAGAGAGCTTGGAGAGAGGGGCGGTGGTGCCGATGCCGACGTTGCCGGATGTGGTCTCGATCCTCATTGCCTCAAGGAAGCCTGCGTTCCAAACAGTGAACTTCATGCCGTTGGTTGAGTGCATTCTCAGTAACGAAGTGTCCATCGATAAGCTAGTTGAAAGCGTGCCAATATCAACCTGCGTTGTCTTGATGGTGCCGTTGACATCCAGTTTTTGTGCCGGTGCAGTCGTCCCAATGCCCACGTTCCCAGTGCCATTTGAGTTGATCAACACATTGCCGGTGGTGTTGTAGGTAGTGGAGTTACCAATGGTGAGAGACTGTTTGTTTGTAGTAGCTAAAGTGCCATCACCAGTAAGGTATGTGGCAATATTGCCAGAGTTGCCCGACACACTCGCCACTGGAGTCCCACCATTCACATTCATAAATGCAAACTTGGCACTGGTGGAGGCACTCGAGCCAATCAAGAGATCAGTGGTGTCGTTGACTGGTGAAAGTGCGCCCAGAGATAGTCTCCAGTAGTTGGTAGCAGCAGGACAGTTAGCGCCACTACTGTCACAGACAAGGTTGCCATTCTGGTAGATCGCATCACCGTAGATGTTTGCCCAGGCAAGAGCGAGAGAGCCGAGGTCGTAGGTAGAGTCGGCGTTGGGACCGATGGAGCCAGCTGTTTGCAGTTTAAATGAGGCGGGATTATTGGTGCCTATACCGATGTTGTTTGCAGATGAATCAATAAATAGCGCATTAGCATCTGTATCAGATTCGACACGTAAATCAGTTGCAGAGTCGCCACCTTCGTTGAAGACAACGTTGCCAGCATTGGTGAGAATTGCATAGTTGGCTGTTGCTCCTTGGCTAACATCACCCAGGTAAATGCCGTATTGGTTTGTTAGGGTGCCAGCGGATTTCGTAAGTGCGGGCAAATGGAATCCATACAAATTGGTCACAGTGCCTCCACTCATGGAATATGTGTCGGCGTCAATCAGACTGACGGTAGTTGCGCTTCCTGCGCCTATCGTCAGCCGAGTGTTATAGGAAATGAGCTCTGAAGTTGTACCATCACCCAGGATTACATTATTTTGAGAGGCGTGTGTTTCTGTGTTAGTGTTGCCAAGGCCTGGGCGAGCGTATGCATAAAATGTTAAACCGTATGCGCCCAAAGAACTTGATCCAACTGTGTCGATTGCAGCTTCAAGTACTCCAGAATAGCCACCGGCAGTTTCACCTTTACCAAGGTACAGCGCAGGCGTTATTGTTGTATCTCTGGCTACAGTACCCGGAATGTACAGCTCGCCGGCTTCATTAATTTTACTTAGTACAGTGCCCGCGCTGCTTTGCCACTCTTGAATGTTGGTAGTTCCACTTGGTCCGCCTTTAACCACCAACGACTTGCCACCCGCATATGTAGCAGAAATTGTAGCTGCATTAGCGGCAAAGTCGCCATTGATAGAGAGCTTGGAGAGAGGGGCGGTGGTGCCGATGCCGACGTTGTTGGAAAAGTACCCAGTTCCATCATAGGAGAATTCCATTATTCTTGAGTTACTTGAGCTAGCCAGATTAAAGGTATCTGCGCCGCCAAGCCCGCTCCCAACCTTCGCCAGAGTAAAGGTCTGTGAATTGCCGTTTTTAAGTTGAATACCCGCGGTGGCCGCATTGGTCGTGGATTCGATACGAGTGTAGAGGTTGTTGACTCCATAAACTACCAGAGCCTGAGTTGGGTTGGTAGTTCCAATTCCAATGTTCCCCGTGTTATCAATTCTCATTCTCTCCAGTGGAGTGCCGCCCGTAAGGCGTGTGGCAAAGGCTAAGTATCCGCTGTAATCACCGCCAGTAGCATTAGTTTTTCCACTCTTGATGGCTGCGAACTGAGCATAGCTATTACCGGAGTATTTCCCACCGAAGCCAATTGATCCGCCTGCGTCGGCAGCAATGCTCGAGTTCGATACCACTTGTAGGTTTGCAGTGGTACTTGTTATTGCGTTTGAGGCTCCTTCGATAAGCGCGTCTTGAGGCGTGTTTCCTGAACCGTTAACTGGTGTACCAGCACCCGCAACGTGAAGTTTCGTGAGCGGGCTCGTTGTACCAATGCCTACGTTGCCACCGGTTTGTGCGGTGAGAGCAATACTTCCTGCAGGAGCAATTGACACGTCTCCAGTAGTGGAATTGCCAAGCGTTAGAGTCTGTGCATTAGTTGTGCTCAATACACCAAGGCCTGAAAGTGAGACTGCAATATTCCCCGAGTTCCCCGACACACTCGCAGTCGGAGTCCCACCATTCACATTCATAAACGCAAACTTGGCACTAGTGGAAGCACTCGAGCCAATTAGAACATCAGCCGTATCATTCACCGTTGAGAAGGCACCCAGCGACAACCTCCAGTAGTTAGTACTAAGTCCTGCAGGACAGTTAGCGCCACTACTGTCACAGACTAGATTCCCGTTCTGGTAGACAGCATCACCATAAATGTTTGCCCAGGCTAGCGAGGGAGAACCAAGATTGTATAGAGAGTCCGTGGTGGGACCGATGCTGCCAGTTGTTTGGAGCTTAAAGGAGGATGGGTTAGTGGTGCCAATGCCCAAATTTCCGCCATTGAAGTAAGAGCCTTCGCTTGGAGAAAGGTATAGGTTTAAATTTGCTGAGGCGTCATATGCCATGATTCTCTGCGAAACTCCAGACTGGTAAAAGCGATTTTCGCCGTACTCTGAGGCAAGATATAAAATTCCGTAGCTGCTACTTCCTTGTTCAGCGAATATTTTTGCCCCATAAATATCAGTTGACACTTGAAGCCTTGCGTTTGTTGCAGTGTTGGTAGTTAGCTCCAGTGCTGTAGAGGGGTTTGTTGTCCCAATTCCCAGGTTTCCGTTTTCATCAATAAGGCTTAATGCAGATCCCGCGCTGTTCTGCCACTCTTGAATATTAGCCGTACCACTTGGGCCTCCCTTGGCAACCAACGCGGTTCCTCCGGCGTACGTGGCACTCAGCGTAGCCCCCGGCGCGGCGATGTAACCTCGCGAATCCAAAATTGAGGACAAAACTTGTACAATTCCCGTGCCGTCGGGATCAATCGTAATATTCCCATTAGAACCCGAAGCCGTCTGCAACGTCAAGGCCTGTGCTTCAATCGCGAAATTTCCAGACAACGAGCGAATTCCCGGAGCGTTTTCACCCAAGACCACGTCGCCACTGGAGTTCATGGTCACGACAGTGTTCATGGTGGCTGCGCCAGTTGAGTTAATCGGGTAACCCTGAAGTGTTTCTGAGTTAAGCGCGTAGGCGACACTCTTGATACTCTGGCGGGGCGAGAGGGTTTCACTGGCTATTTCTGCTTGCAGCCAGACGTTAGCATTCTCAGAGAACACGTTAGAAGTAATTTCCGTACCGCAATCACTGCCCAAGCCTACCGAAAAAATACCGTCATTATCAGGCGTAACACTACACACTCCAGAATCCCACAGCTGTGTGCCGCCGCTTGTGCTAGGACCTGAGTCGTACAAGTAAAAGCGCATGTTGGTAGCAGCAGAAATCGGGTTCTGGGCAGTATCAGTCAGCCTACCTTGGAAAGATAAAGTCCGATTGGGTCGAGTCGGTGCAGTGGGAAAAGCTAGACTTACTTGAGAGCTTCGGATAAATTGCTGGTATCCAAAAACACCTAGGCCCAGGAGAAAAACCAACATCATGGCTAAGTTTACGTAAGGCAGTAAGCCTGAGGGACCCTTAGTAATGGTCGTGCTCACTGATTTGGCAAATTTTGAGAAGGATGCCTTGAGTTGAGCTCGACGTTCCTGTCTGGATCGGGCAGTGTTTGCCGGCTGCGAAGCTGGTGTGGGGATTACATCGAGTACGGGGGGAGTGGCGGAGCTAAAAACTCTTCTCTGTAAAACTTGAGGTGCTGGTTTACTTGCTGACTGAGCGTGAGCCACCTCTTGGTCTGATAAAAGCGCAGACTTCAACTCATCCAGGTCGGAGCTGATTGGTTCAATAACTGCTTGCTGCTCTAACCATGCAGTAAATTGGGTCAGACTGACCAAGTGTCGTAGTAGCGTGGCGGTTTTGAGGCCTTGTGCGCGCTGCTGCCTGAGAAACTTGAGTACATTGGGTTTTGTTAGGAGAGTGTTGAGGCGGTATTCTTGAGCAAACTGGAAAAATTGGTTGATATCAGAGCGATAATTTTTAATCGTTGCAGGTGAGCAACCATCCTGTCTAAGTGCCAGAAGATATGTGAACAAGAAAACTCCAGCCTGGTGGGGTGGATAATGGCGCACAAACTCGGCTACCGCCTCACGTGCAGACCGGGAGTATTTAGACATACCCATTACGCGCTCGCGCGCTCGCGCGATGGAATTGTTAGACCAGACAAAATCAGGTTCAAGATTTACCAAGAGTTCAATCAGGAGAACCTCAGCCTCAGAGCTTACTGAGACGTCAAGACCGCGGCTCGAGCTAAAGTGAGTAAAGACAGACGAAACGCTGGTCAGGTATTCATGTTGGGCAGTCATGATCGATATTTGCATGGAGAAAAAAGCAAGTGGGCTAAACCCACGCGTTTGTTTTTTTCCCAGATTCATTAGACCAATTAGACAGGGTATCTGTCAACCTGATTTTCAGATAAAAACGATGAAAAAACTGCACTTTTTCGCACAATAACCAACTCGAGGTGAGACTGCATTAAATCGGCAAATCTTTCACGGTTTTCATTTATATCAAATCGCTGTTATATGCATCATCATAAAGCAAACATCACTGTTATGGGCTTAAAATCATTAATAAATTAATTGTTTAAAACAGATTGTAAATATGACTACAAATAGTGTAGTATGTGAAGAGAAAACTGTTATCACCAGTCTGAAAGCTAGTTATACCAGGCTTAAGCATAGTTTAATAACCAGTTTGAACTTCTAAAATGTGCACAACTAAGTATTTCGGGTACTAAAGTGGGGATATAAATTATTACCGCTGATCAAAAACAACATATTAATAAGCGAATGTATATTTTGCGTAAATTATCTACCAGATATGAAATCAAATACTCAACAAATTGCCCTGATTCTATACTCATATAACAGTCAGACTCCGAGAATGGTTGAGGAGAGTAGTTTATCTGCAGCTCTCCACCTAACACTTGGAGCACAACCTACCAGTTGGCGGTCATTGGTGTCCCACTTGGTAACCCAGGGCGTGATTGAGCAAGCGGTTTCCGCGCAAGGCAGAGTTTTGAGTCTCTCTCTTAAAGGCATGCGCCTGTGTGACGAGCATTTTCCGGCGCTTTCTGTGGATTGGCAGCAGTGGAACGGTGAATGGCTGAATTTAGTCTTTATACGACCTCCAAAGACTGATCTGCAGTTCCGCTACCTGCGCTCATTTTTGCTTCAACTTAAAGCCCTGCCTGTTTCCCGGGGAAACTACCTAGTGCCGATTCTTTACCAACCTGAGCTGCTCAGGCTAATTCAATCCAGCTATGAAAACTCTGTCGTGATTTTCAGGGCAGGAGAGTGGAGCCATGGTTCTATACGTCAATTGACGGCTTCGTACTTTCAGTTTGCTGATCAACTAGCGGCTTTGTCTGGAATTAGCAAAGAGATCGAGTCACTGCTGATAGAAATTTCTTCAGATAGTGGTCGTCAGAATCAGCATAAACAGCGATTCGCTACGGTTTTCAATCGCTTTTGGGATGTCTTGGGTGACGATCCGGGTTTCTTGAACCACTTCGTACCAACAGCACCGGCAGCGAGATCGTTATTAACAAAGTTGCAATCTGTTTTTGATGCTTTTGATTGGTAGCCTCGGTCGCACTTTTCGGGTCACAAAAAATGAAAACATTATCACAACAAAAAGATATTAAAAGATATAATAATATGTGTATAAATCGAAATGCAGTAATAGATACCCAGATCACGCGGCAATAAAACGGGAAAAATGCAAGAATACGGTAATCAGCCTGCGCGGTAAATATACGTGCGAATATACACCGATAGAGCACGCGAATTAATGAAATTGTAGCATTAATTAAGTTATAGTGCAGAATATAGAGGTGAGGGAGCTCGATATTTGGTTGTGTTATTTAACTAATGAGGTAAGTAGTTACACAAACTATAGGATTTTTAGATAAGTGATGAGGCCAGCCTAACGCAAGATTTCTGGCACCGTTGAACTTAGGGTTTATCAGGATGATATCCCGCTCAATATTATTTGTAGCCTGGAATTAGCAGACAGATTGCGTAAGTGCTACAGGTAAAATTATACCGCCGTGTACGAAGGCAGCGCGCCTTTTTGATGATTCGTTCGCTTATCTATCGGCATGCACTTTGAGAGCGCATGTTGGTGGAGTTACACATAATTTCAAAGGGGATTACTGCAGGTTATTTAGAGTAATTGTCAGAGGCAATTGATTTTCAGCGCTGGGCATAATGCCGAACTCTTTATCTAGGTGGGTGCAGTTGATGGTTAGCTGCTCTGATGCCATGAGTTGGGCGTTATGATACACCACTTGCACCATAGTCGTATCTAGGTCAATTCTGCCGAAACAGCGCCCTTCAGCGTCGCTGTAGGTCACAAGTATTGTACTGACTGTTTCGGGATCAAGTGCGCGGAAAAGTGCCCAGCGGAGTGGTTGACCGTCTTCATTTTGAATCCCAGCTATCGCCTCACTGGTTTGTTTTATATAGAGTTTGTGTAGCAGACCACCGCAATACAAACCTATGGCTGCTAAATTAAAAATAGAGGGGTAGAGAATAGTGACTAGAAATGAAACGCCAAATAGCATCAGCGAAAGCGGCCGGGTGTACGCCAGGGTGTGGAGAACTCGTGATTGCCAGGTTCTCGGTACATAATCTGCAGGCTGGCGCAGATCTACGGGTAATAGTAATGGTTCTATGATTGAATCCTGTTGAACAATAATAGTTTGATTTTGGTAAAAGTTGTACCAGGCTACATGTGCTGGTTTTACTTCCGAGCTGGGGAACATACCTGGTTTAAAATCGACATGGACCCGATACTTACCCGCCTGGAGTTCGGGTTTAGGATAGTATCCTGCGGCGTCTGTGACAACGACTTCGCGGACGGGAAGTTTGTCCTGAGTCTCACCAATAAATAAAACCGCGCAATACGGTATGGGCCGCTGAAGTGTAGTTTCAAACACTATGCCAGATTGACGGGCTGGCCAAAGGCCAATAGCGATCATAATTTTACGCAAAGTTGTCCAGTGAAGCTTTGATTCTAGTATTCCAAACAACATTGCGCCGGAGATAAGTATTGGAAGTGATAGCAGGATAAGGGCCAGAATTGATAGTATGAGTAATTCTAGACTGGGCCGGAGTACGACTGGGCTGAGAGACAAGTAGCCGCGCAAGGGCGCGGGGAGAAGAATGGTGACTTGTTGGATCAACTCTGTGACCGCTTCTTGCGGCTGAGGCACCTTTATTACAAGGGGCGGCACCTCAAGCGCAGGTGGTTCTTCTGCTGGAGGAGCGCCTGGAGGCAGACTAGGTGCGGCGGTAGGCGGAATTTGAATGTACTGCGACTTGATTATAATAGGCACGTTTTCCAGAATGCTGGTATTGCCAGCTGGATCTGTAATCAAGAAGTCCAAGTAAATTATTATGTCTCTGGGTAAAATGCCAAGTTGGAGTGTCCAATTGCCCGAGCCGTCGATGGTGAAACTAGATGAATCCAGTGTGCTACTGCTGGTGTAAATGGTCACATCGACCTCAGAGTTTGCTTCTCCAGTACCTACTAGTAGAGGTGAGTTCTCAGACAACTCAATTGGTTGAGTCGGGACCGTATCGATGTCTTGGGCTGAGATTGAAACCTCTTCGCTGCCCACGTCTGTAATGATAAAGGAGGGCGCTTGGCTATCAATGTTGAATGTCCAGGTGACCGAACTAGCCAAGTTCCCAGCTGCATCATAGGCAGTAATTTTCCAGGTATGACTACCATTGGAAATAGCTGACTTAACAGTCAGCGAGAAATAACCAGTGTCGGAGTTATAGTCCAGGATGTATAAAGAATTTTCTGTATCATTGGTGGGTATGTCGCTATATAGGATGCTGCCGTCAAGTGTCAGCGTATAACTATCCACACCAACATTGTCAGAGCTTTGACTCCACACAAACGTCGGCAGCGAGGTGGTGACGGTAGACCCATCCTCTGGAGAAATCAAAATAGGGGTAGAAGGGCTAATAAAGTCTGGAACAGTGGCAGTTACAATTTGCGGCCGGTCCTTGGGGTTAGTTTCCAGGGTTTCACCTTCGGCCACGCCGCCATCTTGTGCAAGTGCAATTCCTGGAATAAAAGCGATGAATCCGACCAAAACTACAACAAAAAATTGATTGAATAATGTACTCAGTGCGTGCGAGGCGTATCTGATCTTTGGCACATACCTAATCCTCAAAGTCTTTGAGTTTATCTGATTCTAATCTACTCACTTTATCTTGGAGAGACTGAATCAATTGATCTTGGTTAGCGCGACGATGAATCATGTGACGTCTGACAGCTATGCCGCCTGCTAAGATTGCCAGCAAGACTACGATCAAGCTAATGACCAGCTTGAGAGGGAAGAGCCAGAAACTCGTCTTAGCCACGACTACCTGGCCAGTTTGACCAAAGCTCATGGTTAGGCGCGCAGTGTAGTAGCCAGTGCCCCAGACCCTTTCCCAATTGCCGCTAAAGTCGCGGTTGGTCAAAGGGAATATATTCTTAACCTCAGGTTGAATAGAGTCAACTCTTCGACCAAGGAAGTCAAAGATTTCTAAGCCAAAGGCGGGACGAATATGCACATCTGACATGTTCTCGACAGTGAATGAGTAGGGCACGGGGCCCATTTCAGTAAACCCAGGCAGCTGAAATTCGCGAATGAAAGCTTCTTCGTTAATTGCCCCATCAACTATGACGTAAAGCAACGTACCGACGCGCTGGCGAACTCCAGATGCGCTTTGTGGATCGCCTGGAACTGGAACTGGTTGATCTGTTTGAGTTAACCGGGCTGCTGCATCTAAAATCAAACCACCATTATCTAGTTGGTGGAGAACCATGGCGTAATGACCGCCTGGCAGTGCGTCTGCTGGCACCTCAATCAGGACGTTGACAGCAACTGTCTCCTGAGGCTTCACCAGCTGCGAGCTGGGAGCGATGGTTAGCCAAGAACTGAGGCTCCAACGGTTTGATACGGTTTCACTAATTGGGACCGGAGTCTTGCCGTCCTCATCGATAATAAAATCCTCAGCTACGCTAGAAACTTGAACTGTATTTTGAGAAGTATTCTTGACTTTAAGCGCCACCTGTTTCTTCTCACCTGGCTTGAGCTTGAGCGTACCGTCCTCTCCAATTCTGGGAGGAATTGCAGTCAACATAGTGGCAGATTCAACCATCGTAGGTATGGGTGAGGCAGCTGATTGAGCCCTAATCTGTGCGGCAGCGCCAAAACCAATAGTCATGGCTAAACCAAGCGCCACGCAAGCGGATAGCCCACGACGGGTGAGTTTGGTGAAGCGGCTAGTGCGGGCAGGCACGTGCATGTTTATGGCTTTCTGTGACTAGAATGTTGCTGTAGCTCTGTAAGTTATGTTGTTTTCGTAGTCTCCTGCAGCTTGAGAATTAGAGATGATGGCCTTGTAGCAAACAAATACGTTGTCATTGTCTGCGACAGTGCTAGAGGAAAATATGTTTACTGCTGCTTGGGAATTTTCTGCATCGGCAAACTGGCGAGCGCAATATGTGCCAGTGCAGTTGCCGGCGGCAGTGGTGTATTGGAATGTCGGCACAGCACCGGTGGTGTTAACTTCATGCAGACTGTAGGCAAAGCCTTTGACCGCTGAGCTAGTCCACTCATCTGAAACGCTAGAGGACATCAGGGTGTTATCACCTGGGGCATCAACAATACAGTCTCCAGAGGGTGGATCACCAGCGCAGGCCGCGCCGGCCAAGCCGAGCTGATCATTGGCAATGGCGGTGACGGCATAGCCATCTGAAGCATTTGTAGACACGCTCAGAGCTTGAGCTGCGTGTGTAAAGCTGGAGATGGACAAGTTGCCTAGGGGGACGGCAGTGGGGGTGGTAGTGACACTAGTACTGATACCGCAGACACTTGCGCCAGATGCGACCCCTAGAATTTGAAAGGAGATCTGAGGCGAAACGGTTGCAGTGACGCGAACCGATTCAATCACACCAACTGATACAGAAATTCTATCCTGAGCGGTGAAGCCGCTGTCGTATTGGTAGATCAAAATTCTGTACGCATCGGCAGTACCCAAGGTGTGGCCAGCGTCAGGGGCGGGATTAATTACATTATTGATAGTGATAGCGTCGTTGGACGAACCATCGAAAGCTGTGCCAATTGCACCTGTTCCAGAATAAGCACACTCATATGAGTGATAATCGACGCCCGAGACAGTCACGGCTGAAGCGGTGGCAGCTCCAGTTACAAAATCATAGGTTGCAGTCGCGTTAGATGGGCAGGTAACTGTGGGAGCGGAGGTGCCAAAATCCCACTTGCCACCATCAGGAATTCCATCGGCCGAAGGCCCATCTGAAGTGAGAGCGGGAACTAAGACGCGGAAGCGGCCATTAGCGATGGCATTGGCGGTGGTGAATCTTACGGTGAGCGTGGCTGATTGAGTAGAAACCACGTCGTCACCCGACTCGGTGTCACCGGAAAGTAAAACTGGGGTGACATAGAACTTGTCATCTGGACTAGTGCTGGTGACCGTATAGCTACCCAAACTACCGGCCTCACCAATACGGACGGTATCTCCTTCTAGTAGTTGAGCTGAAGAAGTAGAGGGATAGGTGTTGGCCGTGGTGTTGATGATTACCTGGGAAGACGACACGGTATTGCCTGAAGTTAGGGCTCCGCGGAAGGATGGTCGAGGATTGGAGAGAGTGATTGAGGCGCTAGTCAAGCTAGCTGACTCAGACTTACGACTATATTGGCCTACAATTACCAGGCTGGCTAAGAGAACAACAAAAACTAATGGTCTTCTGAGACCATTGGAAGAACGCGTCATAAGTTTAATGTTATTACTATTAATTCACCGTTGCAATACCCAGAGTGAATAGCCATGAGTAATATGTGTATCCAAATATAGCAAAAACATTACAGCATGGCGTCAAATTCTAACATTGGACATCTTTGTAGAGGCAACCTTGAATAGTAACAGTGCCAGACTTGCAGCGCAGATCAGTAGGACAACCGCGAATGGAAAAGCAAAGACGACTTCGGTGTAGCTGGCGGAAGCATCATCAACTTCTTGAGTCGCCTCGGGGGGAGTAAATTGTTTAACCGTCGCGGTAATTTTGTATGGTCCGATCAAAAATCCTTGTTTAAAGCTGAAAAGCTTTGGTTCAGGCACAGCTTCGGCACCATTTTCTTCTTGAGTGGCTTGTCTAACCAACGCTCTGGCTGATCTTTGGCTACCAGCCAAGACCATATCTGGATAAAGTTCGTACTCGGCAACGATTTGGCCTCGCCAGTCAGTAATCTCAACCTTGCCTGAAGCCTGCTGGGCGCCCGTGCCTGAATTGCTGATTATTGGCGTAAACTCTATTGATCTAAAGCTATCAGCCAAATTAAGCATCTTAATATCAGTGATGCTTAGGGATAACGGGGGCAAACCAGTTTTTGTGACTGCCACAATTAAATTACTACCAACTACACCTATGGCTTGGGAGCCACCTGTTAAGCTAGCAACCGGCTCAGCCCTGAACAATATAGTCATGGGGAACTCCTCCTGGCTGGCCGATGGGGGAATTTCAATAGCCAGCGTCAACTGCGCTGACTTACCAGCAGGGACTACCAATGGTTTGAAAGCCGCCGCCGCATCTTTAAAATATGTAAACCGACTTGGCCCCCCAAGAATGGGTTGGCCAGAACTGCCGTCAGATTTAAACTCCACCACGCTCGGGCTGAGTCTGACATCGGCTTTACCAGCATTGGTAATGGTAATGGTGTGAGCTGTGACAGCACCTGGTTTAAGCCGCAAATAGGTGACAGGAGGGGTGATGGAAATCTGAAGGTCACCGCTGGACTGCGCCTGAGATGGAGCAGGGTAAAGCAACTGAGCTGCAATCACTGCAACAAAAACAGGGAGCATGGCTGCCAGTACGGTTGTTGGTTTCCAGATTAGATCTTTTACTTTGTTATACATATGTTGCCTAGTTTAAAATCCAGGTACCGCCACGAAAGCGACACCGGTTTCGTAGTTGCCTTCGGCTTGGTCGCCAGCTACACCTGCTTTGTATGTTACGGTGGCCTGTCGCCTGAGAGCCACATTATCCGAGCTCATGACTGGTTGCATTGGTTGAGCTAGAGATTGATCAGCGAAAGGTCGGAAGTAAGAGCTTGACGCAAAAGTGACAGGAATGTCGTGTCCACTCATGTTGTAGCCAAATCCAGGCACGGTTTGGTCAGACCAAATTCCAGCGGTACTGGTTGTGCAGGTGCCTGCATCACAGCTGGTGTTGGGAATAGCAGCTCCGCCGTCTGGTAACTGCAGAGGTCTAAGTTCATAAGCATAAACTATGTACCCGCCGCCGCCACGCGTGGTTATGGACAATGTATGCGAGTCTGTGTTGTGAGAATCAGGTGTGAGCGTGCCTAGATCAATCTGAAGCTTGGAGATTTCAAAGGAAAAGTTATCGAGTTGGTAAATATACTGAAAACCGCTGCCGACGAAGGAGTTACTACTTCCGTACTGACCAAAAGGACCGGCGGCGGTTTGGCCTAGGGTTTCAGTCACGTTATAACTGGCGCTGTCGACAGAGCCAGATCCAATATTGAAGTTGCTGAACTGAATCACAAAGTTGTTGGATTCCAGGGTTTCGGCATTGATCGAAGGCACAAAGATCGCACAGCTAACTACCCAAGCTATGACCGCTGTCAGCCACAGACTGCGCTGGGGTTTAGTCAGTCTCACGGCGGGTATCTCCTCTGGAAAGGTCGTGAATTTTGGTTACCAGCTTATCCAGCTCACTCTGCAACAGCGAAAATTGAGAACGAAGGGTTTCATTCTTGGGTCCCGCCCCACTTAGCTCACTTTCAAAGAGGATGAGCTTGGGGCGGACGAACTGCGTTAAGAAAGACTCGAGTGTCTGCTCGGATTGACTGATCAGCTCAAGTTGTCGCTCTTCAACCGTTCTCATTTGTTGCTCCAGACGCAGTTGATCATATTGTTGCTTAACCAACTGAGTCACTAGCCAAACCGCTGGCAATGTCAACAAAGTGACTAGCTCTCTATATGCCAGAGCTTGATTGGGCAAATAATAGAAAAACATAATTGACACGGTAGTCAGACCAGCGCTCAGAGGCGTGCCTGTTAACACAAGTAGAAAAAGCTGAATATAAGTCAGGGCAAATAGTGGCGATTGGGTGGCTCCGGTTGAGGCAACTACCAGTAGCATAGCCATGTGCAAAATCACCATCTCCAAAGAGACGGCTTGCGGCAAAATGTGCCAACGGTGGGAATGATCTGTACGCACAAAATACCTGATCAGCAGAAAAACTAACATTAACGCTGCAAGAGCCTGCAAGCCAAAGCTGGCGGCCAGATCAGTTCTCATCCAGAAATAAATTAATCCAGTGCCTAAAATTAGCAAGCAAGTATGTTTAGTGGCGGGCATATTCTGAATATAGTATAGAGAAGTTGTGGTATACTTTCACCAATGAAAAGTATTGCGCTCCTTTCCAGTCTTTTGCTTAGCCGCTAAGGAAGAGGGGGGACTGTGCAGTAAAACAGGGCTCCCCTCAAGGGAGTTTTTTTGTAGGAAAAACTATGTCTGACGTCATGTACGATCCTCAATCTATCGAGCCCAAATGGCAAAGCTTTTGGGAAGGGCAGAAGTTGTTCCAGCAGAGTGATTCGCAGCCTGGTGTCACTGCTGAGAATAAGAAATACATGCTCTTTGCTTTTGCGTACCCGTCAGGATCTGGACTGCATGTGGGGCACGTAGAGAGCAAGACGGCGCTGGACATTGCGTCACGGTTTTACCGCATGAATGGCCAAAAAGTACTTTTCCCGGTAGGTTGGGATGCTTTTGGTCTGCCAGCAGAGAATTACGCCATTAAAACCGGCATTCCGCCAGCCAAAACTACCAAGGATGCCATCACGACTTTTCGCAGACAGATCAAGAGGCTCGGCATTTCTTACGACTGGGCCAACGAACTTGCCACCAATCACCCCGAGTACTACCGCTGGACTCAGTGGATATTCTTAAAACTTTTTAACAAAGGGTTGGCTTATCGCAAGGCGGGGATGGTTAACTGGTGCCCGTCATGCCAGACCGTCTTGGCCAATGAGCAAGTGGTCGAGGGGGCTTGCGAACGCTGTGGTTCTCAAGTTGTCCAAAAGGATCTGGAACAGTGGTTCTTTAAGATTACCCAATATCGCGATGAGCTGATAAGTGGACTTGAGGAAGTGGACTGGCCAGCCGCCACCAAGCAACAGCAGAAGAATTGGATTGGTAAAAAAACTGGACTAGCCATAACTTATGAAGTTGTAGATGCCAATGGCACTACGATTGGCCAAAGTCTGACTTGTTTTACCACCAGGCCAGATACAAATTTTGGCGCTACTTTTTTAGTATTAGCCCCCGAGCACGAGTTTGCTAATCGGGTAGCTAATGGTGAGATAGCTCAGGCCACTCAAGCTGCATCGGAAGTAGCAGCCTACCAGACCGCTACCAAAAAGAAGACTGAGCTTGAAAGACAGCAGGAGGGCACCAATAAGTCAGGTGCTTTCACCGGACTTTATGCTTTAAATCAACTGACCAACACCAAGATGCCCATCTGGGTCTCAGACTTTGTTTTGGCAGGTTTTGGCACAGGAGCTGTGGTGGGTGTCCCAGCTCATGACAAGCGAGATTTTGAGTTTGCGCAATTTGTGAATGCAACACATCCGAACAACACCATTGAAATCAAAAGGGTGGTGGTAGGTACTGATGGGGATAAATCTCCAGTTACTAGAATTGAGCAGGTCCAAGAAGACGAGGGTACAATGATTAACTCTGGCTTTCTGGACGGCATGAATATTCACGCGGCTACTATTGAAATTGCCGAGCACTTAGTGACTAAAGGCTTCGCCGAGCGCGTCACTACCTACAAGCTGCGTGACTGGCTAATTTCTCGCCAACGTTACTGGGGCGCGCCTATCCCGATTGTCTACGATCCAGAGGGCAACCCCCATCCGGTCAAAGAAGAGCACTTGCCCTGGATGCTGCCCACAGACGTGGAGTTCAAACCCACGGGCGAGTCGCCACTGCGTCACTCTCAAGAGTTCATCGAGCGCACGGAGAAATTGTATGGCAAAGGCTGGCGTCCGGAGTTTGACACCATGGACACCTTTGTTGATTCGAGCTGGTACTACTTGAGGTACGTCAGCTCGCGTAACCAAGTTGCTTTCACCGACTCACAACAAGCCAACACTTGGTTGCCCGTCGATCTTTATATGATTGGCCCCGAGCATATCGTTCTACACCTACTATATTCGCGATTCTTCACCAAGTTCCTGCGCGATGAGGGCTACCTAAGTTTTGGTGAACCTTTCAAGAAGATGCGTCACCAGGGCATGATTCTCGGTCCAGATGGTCGCAAGATGAGCAAGAGCAAGGGCAATGTCATTAATCCTGACGAGGTGATCGAAAAATTTGGTGCCGACACCCTCCGTGTCTACGAGATGTTTATGGGTCCACTTGAGGCGGATAAAGCCTGGGACACTCGGGCTGTTATTGGGGTGCACAAGTTTTTACAACGGGTATATAGGTTGGTGTGTGACAGCATCAAGACTCAATCTGGAGCACAAGATCCATCAGACCAAACAATCACTGCAACCAGAAGGAAACTGCACCAAACTATTAGAAAAATTACCCAAGATATCCCTGCGCTAAAATTCAACACATCTATAGCTTCACTCATGGAGTTGTTAAATACCTGGGAGAAGGAAAAATCTAGCTCGCCATTAAACCGTGCTGAGGTGAGCAAGTTTATCAGTCTGATCGCGCCATTTGCCCCATTTCTGGCTGAGGAGCTTTATCACCTCATGAATCACGACTCAGATCAAACAGTTCACACATCGACGTGGCCAGTTTGGGACGATGCGCTGGCTCAGGAGGAACAAGTAACTGTGGCTATACAAGTCAATGGTAAGGTCAGGTCTGAGCTCGAGGTAGCATTTGTCGAAGTTGAAAATCGTGAGCAAATCGTAAATCTGGCCAAGCAAGACGCCAAAATTCAGAACTGGTTAGCAGGCAAACGGTTGGTCAAGGAAATTTATATACCAGGCAAAATTGTGAATTTGGTCGTTTCAGACTAAGCATAACTTTGGGCAAATTGGTTACAATCACGCTTTATGTAAGGTGAAGGGCATACACTTGTGAGTATGTTGCCCGAACACATACTCAGCAGAGTAAAAGCCAACTATTTACAAATAAGAACACATTTTGTGTTCACGAGCTGGTTGTTCAAACCCTTGGTTGCTCCTGGTTGGTTTTTAGCGACGTCGGCAGCAACTTCACTAACTGGCATGATCTTCATTGCTAGCGAATTCATAAATAGGGGTGGGATTTCGCCACTTGGTGTTCAAGCAGCGGCGCTGGCTTCGCCAGCGCCTACTCAAATGAATTCATTAGATGACAATAAACCCGAACTAGCCAAGTTGGTTGTGGATGTCTCAGGCGCAGTTCATCAGCCAGGTGTGTACTCACTGCCTAAAAATTCTCGAGTAGCAGATGCATTAGAGAGGAGCGGAGGCGTGACCGCCTCCGCGAGCACCACTTATGTGCAACAAGAACTTAATGGTTCGCTGCCAGTTCAAGATTCACAAAAAATATTCATTCCCACCGACGCGCAATACAACCTGGCTCAAGCTTGCACTCAGTTGAGTGAGCGCCTTAATATTCAGACAAACCAACTTAAATCAGCCGACGGCAGTAGTGCTCAGGACTTAATTGGAAATGAGGAAGTAAGCGGTCTTATCTCAATCAACCAAGCATCAAGCGCTGAACTGGAAACTTTGCCCGGTGTGGGAGCAGCCCGTGCAGCCAGCATCATTAATGGTAGGCCATATGACGACCTACAGCAGCTGGTAACTGACAAAATCATTACGGCTAAAATGCTAACTGACTTAAGGTCGCAGTTAAAACTATAGACTATAGGTCAGTATTATCGGCTTGAAATAAGCCCTCAAAAAATTATATGACAAAACTCTTTATCAAATTATATGCTTTTTCCTACCGAAACTGCTTTCTATATCAACAACATGATATGTATATAGAAAATAAT
>CAZSHY010000022.1:0-5948 GCA_964607125.1 uncultured Pseudomonadales bacterium
ACTAGGCCACTATGCGACCCTTCCTCGCGTGCTTGCATTTTACCACGCCAAACCGCTCGGAGCAGCCCAAGCATTTCCCTTTCTCAGCCGCAATTTTCCAGACGTGATAAAATGCAACTGCATGAACACACTTACGCTGCTTAAACCAACGGATTGGACGGAGTATGAGCTCTTAGACTCTGGCCACGGAGAAAGACTAGAACGGTATGCCGGGGTGACCATTCGTCGGCCTGACCCACAAGTCATTTGGTCGCCCAATCTATCGCCAGAAGAGTGGCGTCGAGCTGACGCAACATTCACCAAAACCTACGGAGACAAGGGCGTTTGGCGCACATCTCGTAACTTGCCAGAATCCTGGCCGCTCAAGTGGCAAGACCTAACTGCCATGGTCAAGCTTACCCCATTCAAACACACAGGTATTTTCCCTGAACAGAGCGCGCACTGGGCTTGGATGCGCGACCATTTGAACCAACTTAAAAAAGATCAACCCACCTATCAACCTCACATTCTTAATTTGTTTGCCTACACCGGCATGGCTAGTGTGGTCTGTGCCAAGGCTGGCGCCAAGGTCACTCACGTAGATGCGTCACACCCCGCCATCGGCTGGGCCAAGGTCAACCAAGCGGCCTCAGGGCTAGATGAAAAATCTATTCGTTGGATACTGGATGACGTACTTAAATTTGTGGGCAGAGAGAATAAACGCGGAGTTAAGTATGACGGAATTATCATGGACCCACCCGTGTACGGCCATGGACCAACTGGAGAAGTCTGGGACTTCCCCGTGTCATTTCCAGAACTACTTGAAGCCTGCAAACATATTTTGGTTGATCATCCACTTTTTGTGATCGTCAACGCATATGCAGTCAGTAGTTCGTCACTGGCACTTCAAAACGTACTTCAGGAACTAATGGCAGACCGCCCCGGTGAGGTCTCTGCAGGCGAACTTGTCTTAGAAGAAACTAGCTCCCACCGGCTACTATCCACCGGCATATTTGCCCGTTGGCAAGCCGTCAACCGCTAGTACTCACTAGCTAATCCACCAATTTTTCCACCCAAATTGTCTGATCACGGCGCGGACCAGTGGTCATGACTATCACCGGCACACCAAGGAGCTCTTCAAGTACCTTGATAAATTTTTTGGCATCAGCGGGCAATTGAGCCAGCGTGGTGGCTGCCCGAGCAGCTTCTGGATCCCAGGATGTTAGTTCCTGGTAAACAGGCTTGACGGTATCAAGGTAGGCTTGGTCAGGTCGGTACGCCACAGTCTTGCCTGCGCGTTTATACTCTGTGCAAATATAAACTGGTCTGTCTTTGTAACTTATATCCATATGCGTCAGGACCAGAGCGTTGAATCTGCCCACTCGTACGAAGTACTTGAGAGCCGGAATATCTAAATAAGCTATGTCTCGCGGGCGCTTGGTGGTGGCACCATACTCGCTAGCGTCCTCACGAATTTGTGCTGCCAAGTCGGGCTCCATGAGTGTGGGCAACCTACGAGAGCCAACGCTGGACATGTAGGTAGCCTTGATCACACCAGCCTTGACTCCAATTAAATCTGGGTCAATTATGGCTTCAGTCGCAGAAAATATGCCGTCGAAGGATGTATCTGATGCCGTAATGTCTGGGTACACACCCCAGCGATAGTCCAAACCAAGAGCCTGAGCCTTTTCAAATACAAAACCACACTTGGCATCAGCCCACTGCTCTATCAAAAATGGATAGACATTTTTAACCAAACCTTTGAGCGACTCGCCCTGCGCTCGCAAGCGTTTAAGAAAGGTAGCGCGGCTGCCAACCTTGACCATTTTGCCAGAAAGCGTCGGCACTTGTTCATTGGCTAAATCCGCACCCAGGCCTGCAATCAGCGCTTCATACAAATCATAATGCTGTTTTATTTTAGGCGCGTCAAAGTCTGCAATGTCACGCATTCTCAGGGGGAATCTGAGGAGCACGTCTGCGTAGGCCGGAGAGATGCCGCGGCCGGTTGAGCCAGTTCCTCCAGACAACCACCGCTTAAGAACATTCTCGTAAACACGGTGTGTATCTAGGGCCAGGAGAGCCATCTCGTCTATTAAGATTTTGGCTCGAGCACGAACTACGGTCACAGCTTTGGTTTGCGCAAGTTCCTCCAAGAGGTCTCCTGGGTGAAGTACCATTTCCTTGCCCAACACCACCGTGGCGCCTTTGACAAAAACACCGGATGGCAGCTGGTGCAAAGCAACGCGCTGACCATTGGCAAATTCCACGGTGTGACCCGCATTGGCCCCACCATTGTCTCGGTAAACAACTACCGGGCCTTTGGCTGCCAAATCACTCACGACTTGATCCACAATTCTCCCCTTACCTTCATCACCAAATGCACCGCCGCAAAACGCATACGTGCGTGGGCGAACAGGAACGACTGGACGAGACAGTTTCATGAGACTCCTTGTAAATATTCAGATACACGCGCAATTCCTAACTGGGTAAGTTGAGGCGCTAAGCCTACATAGGTTTCTGGCTTAAGCTCTAGCAGCTGAGTACGCAGCGATTCCTCAACGTTCAATTGATTAATCCAGCTTTGCAAGTCTTCTCGACTGAGCTTTTTCCCATGAGCAAGTTGCTGTAGTTTTTGATAACCCTGAACATCACCGTGGAGTCTCAACAGCACCTGAATGGGTTCTGCCAACATCTCGTAGCTGTCAGCTAAGTCTGCTGTCATAACTGCCGGGTTTGCTTCCAGCGTTTTCAGCCCGCGGACGAATGATTGGTAAGCTAAAACGCAGTAACCTATGGCAGTTCCAATTGAGCGCTTGACCGTGCTGTCAGACAAGTCTCGCTGGAGTCGAGAGACCGCCAACTTGGTACCAAGGTGCTGAAGCAAACTGGTAGCCAAACCCAAATTTCCTTCAGCATTTTCAAAATCAATTGGGTTACTCTTGTGAGGCATGGTGGACGATCCCACTTGGCCGGGAGCAATTTTCTGATTAAAGTAGCCATCGCCGCAGTAACGCCAGAGGTCTTGGGAACAATCAAGTAAGATTTGGTTACAGCGCACCAGACTAGCAAAAATCCGGGCTGAGCTATCTGCTGGAACAATTTGAGTGGTAAATAATTCGGGCTTTAGCCCTAACGAGGCACAAAACGCGCTACTGAGTGCCAACCAATCTGCATCTGGAAATGTGGTCTGATGAGCGGCAAACGTGCCCACAGCTCCAGTGAGTTTGGCACTCACTGGTAGATTTTCCAGGATTTGCAGTTCTTCCATTAGGCGCACGCCAAAGTTTGCCAGTTCTTTACCCATAGTCGTGGGAATGGCAACTTGTTCATGGGTTCTGGCGGGCATGACTGCGTCTGCCGATACGGCTGCCAAATCTCGGAGCTGAGCCAGGCCCGCGCGCAGCGCTGGTAGGACCACGGACTGCAAGCCAACTTGCAACTGGATGCCGTAGGCTATGGAGTTTATATCCTCGCTGGTTAGGCACAGGTGTACATATGACGACAAAGGTGACTTCAACTTTACTAACTCACTAGTTAGGTAGTACTCCACAGCTTTTACATCATGTTTGGTAGTCCGCTCAATGTCCTTAATGGCCAATGCTGTCTTGTCTGAAAAATTGGTGACCAGAGCGCGCAGTGAAGCGGAGTGCGCTTTGGTGCATTTTGGCAAAAGACCATTATGAGATAAAAACAGGAGATACTCAATTTCTGCATGGAGCCGGAGCTTGATTAGCTCTGCTTCACAAAACACTTGAGCTACGGCAGAGAGAGAGGTGCGATACCGACCATCCAACGGGGACAGCGCTGTGAGTGCCGAACTATTGTTTGACAAGTGAATAATTCACTAGCTGTGAACTCTCCTCGTCGATAGTATATCACCTCAGCTAGGCTCAGCAGACAACCAGCGGTTTATCGCCAATCAATCGGTGTCTGACCTTGCATGAGCAAATAATTGTTGGCTTGGGTGAAGTGATGGTGGCCAAAAAATAATTGAGCAGAATATGGCGAAGGATGGCCAGACTCCAAAACTAAGTTAGCGCGACGATCAATGTGTTCGCCTTTGGATTGAGCATACTTACCCCAGAGTAGGTAGACCAACCCAGACCGCTCTTTGTTGAGTGCGGCGATAGCCGCATCGGTAAACTCCTCCCAGCCTTTCCCTTTATGCGATGCCGGAGACCCCGCCGTAACAGTCAGGACACTGTTAAGCATTAAAACACCTTGTTTAGCCCAACGAGATAGGTCGCCAGAAGCCAGTGGTGCAACACCCGTGTCTCGCTCAATTTCTTGAAAAATATTTTTGAGTGACGGCGGCAACGTTACGCCATCATTGACCGCAAATGAGAGTCCATTAGCCTGTTTCTCACCGTGGTACGGATCTTGGCCGACAATCACTACTCTAACTTGGTCAAAGGGGCACAAATCAAAAGCGCGAAAAATGGCAGGCGCGGGCGGGAAGATGCGCCGCGACTGGTACTCTTGGCGCACAAAAGTAGTCAGATTTTGCCAATAGTCCTGACTGAATTCGGCCGCTAATGCCTTTTTCCAGCTGGGATGAATTTTCACATCACTCATAAGGCGGGTTATAGCAGATTTTGAGCCGACTGTCAGCTTGTTAGCGCTGAGGCGTAACGGTCAACCAGCCACCAGCAGAGTGACCGGAAACATCTGGTGTGTACATTTGGTAGGCTTGAGCAGCCTTGTGGTGGTACTTGCCCGGCGTGGTGGCTCGGACTCGGTAGGTAACTTCATACACACCCGCTGGGAGATAGCTGGCAAACATGGCGGTTGAGTCGTCAAAGTACTCTCGACGATTGAACTGCCAAGTATTGCTGCCATCTGCCTGCTTAGCCAGCGGCACTGTGGAAAGTGTGCTGACATTGTTTAGACTGCCATTGACTGATTCTAGCCCGGCGGGCAGGAAGTCTTCCACAGCTACATTATGGCGCAGTTCCGGGGCTACGATGATTAGCCGCATCCAAGCTTCAGTGTTCTCGGGGATGGTGTTGCCTTCCAAGATTTTGCCATTCATATCAACCAACTCTCTGACAATCACAATGCCCTGGTCCAGCGCCTCAATCTCGTCATACGGCAAGTAGTACTTGAGATCCAAGTTGTAGTAAAGATTGCCCTCACCCGCTTTACTCATGCTCAGCTGATTTGTACTGCCAACGCCAAGCGTGGACACGGGTACCTGGTGTAACCAAGAGCTAAACATGGACTCTTTGGTAAATGCGCCAGATGCCACTTCCGAGTTTTGGAGTAGGACTTTAAACGACTCGTCTACTTTGGCCCCTTTGGTGGCCAATAATTGTTGGGACATGGCCTTGATCACCATGGCCGTGTCTCTGGTTGTATTCCAGTATGCGTTCTGCCGAGTGGTAGACAGATAGCGCATGGCTTGAGTTACCAGAGGACTTGATTGATCAAACGCGACTAAAGTTTCCAGCATGGCCGCGGTAGTGCTGGCTCCGCTGCCATAGTACGAGTACGCACGTGGCCCATTTTCCCAGTGAGCGGTAGTAGCAGTAATTTTGGCTAAACTCAAAAGTTCCGAGTACGTCCGACTTGCCTGTTTTTGCATACCCGACATTGTTTTAAGAGCTGTGGCAAGATAAGCCCGATTTTCCACAGACAAACGGAAGCGTTGATTAAACAGTTCATTGCCGTAGCTGGACAGGTTAGTCCCTCTTCCACGCAGAGCGTAAACTACCGCGACTCTGTCAGCCAAATGCATATCAGCAGAGTAGTTTACAGTTGCAGCCATGCCTGTAACCGCAGCGGGTGCCTGAGCCAATTGCTTGCGCAGATACTCTTCTGCATGAGCAATAACTTTCTCATCCACCTCAAACTTTTGGGCTTTGGCTGTCACCAGTGTTTCAAAAGCGTAGGCAGAAAGTTGTGGCTGAGATTGCTCATCATCCCACCAACCCCAGCCGCCATCGGAGTGCTGTTGAGCCACCAGTCGC
>CAZSHY010000022.1:5958-11536 GCA_964607125.1 uncultured Pseudomonadales bacterium
AGTCGCTGAACTCCATCGATCACGATGCGCTTAAGCTCTTCTTCTGAAAACCCAGACAGAGACTCCAACTCACCCTGCTCCATGACCTGGAGTGCATACAGCGCTGGCAGGACTTTACTGGAAATCTGCTCGGTGCAGTAGTAGCGGTAGTTGTACAAATAGTTTAAGCCATCAAATGCCGAACCTGCCAAAGTTGGACTAAGTGTCAAGCTAGCCTCACCAAGATCATTTTCCAATTCTGCAGGCAGGACGATTGTTTGTGTGGCTACGTCATTGACTTCACCCGCAGTAGCCACGATTTCAGGTGTGGAGTAGAGTTTGACGGGCAAGGTTTGTTGCATCGCGTCCAGCTGGGTGCCACCGGCGGCCACCTTAAGAGTTACTTTGGCACTATCCACTGCTTGGGCCCGAGTTTTCCAGGTGACTTTGACTTGAGCTCCGTCGGCTACGGTCACAGTTTGACTTGGCAGATCTAGCACTTCCAAACCATCAGCTTCAATCCCCACCGTTAATGTCTGTGCCGCGCCACTGGTATTGACCACGATAGCGCCAAGATTTGACTCATCATTCACAGCTAAAAAGCGGGGCATGAACGGTCTAATCAACACATCCCGACTAACCAAAACTTCAGTTGCAGCCGTGCCGAATGCCGACTTGCCGCTGACCGCTATCGCGGTCAGCTTCCAGGTGGTTAAACTATCTGGTAAAGGAATATCCAGCTGAGCTACCCCTGCAGCGTCTGTCATGATGTGAGCCTGCCAGAATGCGGTGTCTGGGAAGTTGGTACGAGTCGTATCAAAACCTTCGCCACCGCCACCGCCACCACTGCCGCCTTTGGCACCCAAGTTGGTGTTGGCATTGATTCGATCAATGGACATGGTTAAAAGTTGCGAAGTGTAGACGCTGAGTCTGCGTGGTAAGTAAAAGGCATCGTAAATTTCGGCTGGCCTGATGCCAGACAGATCCCAGACTGCTTTGTCGACGAGTCCGACTGCCAACTCTGTCTGAGCTGGCGCACCTGTGGCGTCGGTGACACGAACGGTAGCTTTAAGCTGCTGGCCAGGTTTGTAACGAGCCTGGTCTGGAGAAATCGACACCAACAGTTTTTGTCGCTGATCAGTGACTTTGGCTTCGGCGTAACCCATTTTCATTTCCGCAGGTTTCTTGACTTCCATACCCGGCCTGACTAACAGGGCGCCGAAAAAGACGTTGGGCACATCATGCTCAACAATCGGGATGGCAAAATTATTGGAGGTCTCACTGGTATTCACGACTCTGTACTCCAAGACACTGCCTCGCTCCATGGTCAACAAGGTCTTGGCAGACTCAGAAGCAAATGGAGTCGCTACAAATAAGGAGGCGGTCTCACCGACTAAGTATTCAGATTTGTCAGTCACCAGTACAATACGATCATTATTTTCTCGAGGCGTAACTAAGCCTGAGCCAGACACCCACAGA
This sequence comes from uncultured Pseudomonadales bacterium, assembly GCA_964607125.1. GTDB lineage: Bacteria > Patescibacteriota > Microgenomatia > UBA1400 > PJMF01 > CAZSHY01. The sequence continues at coordinate 7,417 of CAZSHY010000022.1, forward strand.
GTTGAGCTAGATCGTGTCACTCGCCCTGAACCATCGGTGGCTTTGGCCACTACCCGGAACACTCCGCCTTCGGGCGGGGTGAAGGTGGCAATGCCACGGGCCAGCTCATTGGTCGTCACAGATGTAGTGCTGATCAGCGCGTCTTTGTGTTTGCTCACATAATAGTAGGATCCGGTTTCCGGACTAAGTTCTTTAACTGACTCCCAGGTGCGTTTGTAAAATTCCACCTCCACAGGCGTGTTGGGTAGTTCCTGACGCAAGTAGTTTAGCGTGACCAGCTCAATTTTAGACTCTACCCCAACTTTATTACTATAGCTCTCGGGATGGACACCAGCGTAGATTTCACCAGGGTGGACAATTATTTCTTCTGATGAGGCTATGGATTGATTGCTCAAATCGTTGACGGTGGCTTCAATCTGGTAACGCTGAGGCACGTTATTGTCACTCGGGCTGAGTGGCAAGCCGATGCGCAGCTCACCAGCGGCGTTGGTGCTGCCAACGCCCTCTGTCACCACTTTACCAGAGAAATAGGAGCTACTGCCTTGATCAAACCAATAGTAGTAACCCCACGTGTCGGAGTCGCCAAACTCAAATCGCCGATCTTTGTCCCACCTAAACGAGTAGTCCTGGGATTTAACAATCCAGCTAGTCGGCGCATTGCTCACCGGTGCCCCAAAGTAATAGGATGCCTGAACGTCCACTACTGCCGACTCACCCGCCACATATTCTGGCTTGGATGGCGTCAGGCTCACACTAACCTCTGGCTTGCGGTACTCCTCCACCTGGAATGGCTGAGAAAATGAGTCAGCACTGTACTTGACTCGGATTGAGTACTCGCCCAAGCTGGCTTCCTGACTGACTTCAAACTCTCCTGAAAAAGTGCCATAAGAATTGGTAGTTAATTGATCGGTAAAGACGGATTTGCCCTCGCTATTGGTGACAGTCACTGTCACCTCTTCACCTGCCGCTACCATATCGTATGCGCCATCGGCATCAGTTCTGACCACGCCCTTGAAGCGGACAGTGTGACCAGGTCTATAAATAGGCCTGTCTAAAACTACAAACAGTTTGTGAGCTTGTTTGGCCCTACCGCTGTATGAATCCGCATCGTAATGATAGGGCAAGCCAAAGCTGCTGGATTCAATCCCTTCATCCCACTGGTCAGAGACCACCACTTGCTCACCGTCCTTTTCACCGTAAATTATCAAGTGAGATTTGCCCTTGAGTTCAGCGTTGGCTTGAAAAACGCCGTCATTATTGGTCATACCTTCGGCCAGGACAGAGTTGCTAGTGTGGAGGACTTTAATCTTCATTCCCGGCACAGTTTGGCCAGTGGCTTGATCAACAGCCCACACAAAAATTTGATTATCACTCTTTTTGACGGTCAAAACGGTCTTGGACACGATCATAACCATGTTGTCATGTTGCGAACCATCGCCGATACTTGCGTCCAAGAAGTACATGCCCGGTGGAATGTTGGCCCCGGCCGCATCCGTGACCTTGGTAATCACATGCACCGGCACATTGAAGTTGCCTTCGTACTGCTCACTCCAGTCGCGAACTTTGGTCAGCTGTTTGGGATCGTAGGACTGCCAAGTGGAGCAACGGTTGTCCGAGGCGCACTTACCCACCATCCGCTTCTCGTAGAGGTCGCGGAATTGGGTTAAATCGAGTTTGTAGAGTGAATAATTGACGCTGTTGGCGTTGATTACCTGAGCCACAATTCTGGGTGTCACCTGCTGGTTGAAGGCACCGAAGTAGGTGCCAGAAGGATACAAAGTGATTGAGGGATTATAGGGGGCAGTGGTAAATGAGAACGTCCGCCCTACCTGGAGTGGCACGCCGTACTGATCTTTGGCGCCGGGGCTGACTGCGATGGTATAGGTGGTGGACCGGCCGAAATAAGATCTGATCGAAGCAACATTCTTGCCGCCATAAGCTGAGAAGTAAACCTGAGGCGGCACGGCTGGGGCTGGGTCGATGGTGATGTAATCAGCCAGGGAGTCCTCGTCCATCGGGGTTTTAAAGTGAACACTGAGCTCATTGGTTAACTGGACTTGGGTCGCTCCGTTCTCAGGATTGGTGGCAGTAATTTCGGGTGAGGCCGCAATTTTAAAATCCCACTCATAATCTGTTTCTAAGCCGTTAGGGCCCTCGGTACCCTGCAAGCCTGCGGTCAAGACCGCTGTGTACTCAGCCTCTCGGCGTAAGGGCGCGCTGGGGTGAAAGCCCACGATTTGACCGACCACTTTAACTGTGCCTGCTACCGGTTGTTTATTGGCGTCATATAACTTGAAGTGTTCTTGAGCAGAGTCGCGATCGACTGCTTGGGACAAAATGGCCGCCACCGACGCGGTTGGCGAGGCGTACTGATAAGCCATAACTGGACTGGTCAAGTTAACTCGGGGTCGTTGACTGGAAAATTGCCACTCGAATGCTGTCTGGAGCGTGCCACCGTCTTGTGAAGCCATACCCTGAGGCACCGTCACGGTATAAGTCGTAGCTTTTTTCAGACGCTGCGCTGGTCTAAATTGGTAGGCAGTTGTGCCTAGCCACCTGCCCTCACCAGCGATGTTGGGCGATATGGTAAAAGCCGGTTGCTTGAGAGCGCTGTTGGTGGCAGTGGTCAGGGGGATCATTGCCCGATCAAACACTACCGTGATAGGCGCGCTGTCTTCAAGTGCTTCTGTATCTGGAGATGACAACACAATTTTGGGGTGACCGAGAGTGGTGAATTTCACCGCCGGCTGACCAAGCATGGGTACGAAGTAGGATGAAAAAATCAAGCCGTCAACTTTAGCGGTGTACTGCTTGTCTCTCTCGAGCGGTTGGCTGGGAGTGAAAACCAGTTTTTGGTCACCCTCCCAACTGATAGTCCCCGGCACGGTCGGCTCCATGCGAAAGTTTTTCTCAACCGTAGATTTGATGATCGGCCGGTCAAAAACCAGTTCAACGGTGGAGTTGAGCGGTATTTCTTCTCCCTCTTGGACTGGGAAACTGGTAGCTAAGCTGGGTGGTAAAAAGTAGGGTCCCACAGTCAGGAGTAACCACACCAACAAAGCGGCGCCTACCGGTTTACTAGCCATGATAACTTTTTGCTTGGGCGGTGCAGCCTGGAACAAGGCTCGCCAGAGTTTAATCCGCTCGCTGACCAGCGTGATACCGCGCATGATTGCAGGCAATGCTTTGGCCATTACCAGTCTGGATACCCAGCCCAAGGGCGTGCGGTTAATCAAGTATTGTTTGAGAGTGGCTAACCTAATCTTACTAGCAAATCTGGCCAAAACCGTGCTGAACGAATATGCAGGACGAACTGGTGGTTCAGCGTTTTCCATACGTTGATTGTATTCTTGGGAAAATTAAACTACAAGTAGTCACTCTGTCTGCGTCACCACCCTAAATTGGACTGGTTGAGCATCAACTGTCTCTCCACTACTAAGCTGGGCTCGGGCTGTTAAAGTATGTGCACCTGGCACCAACTGCCAAGAGTGTGAAAAGGGGTGTTGAGTTTCTGTTTTCACAAGCTTTCCATCCAGATACCAACTCACGCTTTTCACAGTAGTAGAAACTTGAGCCTGAAAAACCAAGGCTTGATTGGCCACGACCTCGGGTGCTGACTGAAACATAGCCTGCTGGACCGGATAGGTGATGACTAGAGGTGCCGAGGGCGGTACGGCAGAGTTAGTCGCTGCAGATTCTGATTGGCGGAGAGTGTCAGTTTCCTCAGTCATGCCCGGCGGTCTCACAAATTGGCGTGTCGGTTTGTCCTTGAGATATGACTCCAAAAAGTCGTGCCAAATCGGGGCAGCGCCCACCACCCCGGTGATGTGATCCATGGGGTGATTATTGTTATTGCCCACCCAAACGCCCACGGTGTAGGCGGGGGTGTAACCCACCGTCCAGTTATCATGCCAATCAGTAGTGGTGCCAGTTTTGACCGCTGCCGGTACCGACAACGTCAGCGGGCTGCGTTCACCAAATCCAGGCATGCGAGCCAGCGGATCGACGACGCTCGCATCATAACCGCAGGCCACGATGATGAGCTCCGGCCGGTAGCGCTCCAGCGCCGGCAGGACGATGAGCTCCATCGCATCGACATAGCTCTGGTGCCCGCCGCCCG
>CAZSHY010000022.1:11546-14254 GCA_964607125.1 uncultured Pseudomonadales bacterium
GCCAGCGGATCGACCAGGATGTCAGTGATCATGTACGCCACCGATTCTCCAGCCGGACCCAGAACTTGTCTGGGTTGCGCCACTTGTGGTTGATAAATTATCTCGCCCTCGTCATCTTCTATCCGAGTAATCAGGCTGGCTGGCAAAAATCTCCCGCCCCGAGCAAAGGTAGCGTAGACGTTGGTCAGTTCAGTCAAGCGGACTTCGCCGCCGCCCAGAGTTAGGGCCAAATCGTAACGATCAGTTTGGGTGAGACTGGTGATACCCATTGCCTGCGCCAATTCCAAAAAATTGCCAATTCCCACCTGATGCAAAACTGCCACCGCCGGAATGTTGAGCGATGAACCGAGCGCGGTTCGGACCGTCACTGGCCCGTGGTACCGGCCATCATAGTTGTTGGGCGCGAAGCCTTCACCGGTTTTGGTGGGAAAGACCTGGCGCTCATCCTGCAACATGGTCGCGGGCGTCATGCCCTGCATAAAGGCAGCGGCATAGGTGATGGGCTTGAGCGCGGAACCGGGTTGCCTGAGGGCGGTGGCCATGTTGACCTGAGCCGACTGGGTGGCCAAGTCCGACTCCACCCCACCCACCATGGCCAAAATGTGGCCAGTGTGATTCTCTATGACCACCATTGCCGCGTTGGACAGATCGTGTTTGGCAGCCAAGGCGGTCACCCACCGGGCTGCGGTGTCGTGGGCCAAACGCTGAGTGGGAAAATCCAGGGTGGTGTAGACGCTGATGCCCTGTTGGCTAGGGATGCCCCGCTCCGTCAGTTCTTGAAGCACGGCCTGGGCCGCGTGTGCTGCTACCCCGGTCGAGCTGGCCAAGGCTGAAGCCTGGCTCAAGGCTATCGGCTCGGCCAAGGCAGCGTCGTACTCATCGGGAGCGATTTGCTGCCGGTCGCGGAGTAACTCCAGCACGTGCACTTGAGCCGCCCGGGCGGCCTCGGGGTAAACATAGGGATTGCGCGCCTCTGGTGAAGCCAGCATGCCGACCAAGAGTGAGCTTTCGGCCAAAGATAGGGCGGCGGCATCCTTAGCCAAGTATTCTTGAGCCGCCGCCTGGATGCCATACGTTCGTCGGCCAAAATAAACCGTATTACTGTACATCTGCAAAATTTCTGGCTTGGAGTGGCTGAGAGTCAGCCGGAGAGCTATCAAAATTTCCCGCGCCTTGCGCACCACCGACCGACTGACTGGTTGATTGGGCGCAATCACGCTAGTGCGAGCGAGCTGTTGCGTGATCGTGCTGGCACCACTCACGATCCGTTGGCGAGTCAGGTTGAGCCACAGCGAGCGAGCCATGGCCACTATGTCAATGCCGGGGTTGTGCCAAAAGGTCTCGTCTTCGGCGGCCACCACTGCCAGTTTGTAAGACTCTGGCAGTTGCTCATAGCTAATGGGCTGTTTGCTGCCCACGGCTTGCGCCGATTCGTACAACAGCGTGCCGTTGCTGTCCAAAATTTTGATCGTGCCAAAGGGCTGAATGTTAGGTGCTGTCCACCAGCCCAACCAGACCAGACTGACCAAACCAACCACAGCTGCGGCGGCCTTCCATAAATTTTTCTGACCTAATTGGGCTTGAATTCTCATATGCTCAGTTTGGGGCAAGCAAATTCGGCTAACCGCCAGTGGCCAACAGCCAGACCACTATACCTGCGCCCGCCACTAGTCGGTAGATGCCAAATATTTCTAAGGTGTGTTTTTGGACGTAGCCAATGAACCACTTCAGCACCACCACTGCCGAACCGAACGCCGTCACCAGACCTACCACAAAAAGCTGCGCATCAGTGACGGCGGCCACATGGTTGCTGTAGTACTTGACCAAGTCTAAGAGCCCCGCGGCCATGATGGTCGGTGCCGCGATCAAAAATGAGTAGCGAGCCGCCTCATCCCGACGGTAGCGGAGTAACAGCATCGTCACAATCACAGCGCCTGCGCGGGAGACGCCCGGCACTACCGCCGCCGCCTGGCCCAAACCAATCAGCGAGGCATCATTCCAGTTTAATTGTGCCAAAGTTTTGGGCAAATTGATGCGGTTTTGCTTGAGCCAGCGCTCGAGCAAGATAAACCCCACGCCCACAGCTATAAATACGCTGACCATCAGCCAATTGCTCTCAAAAAATACGCCTTTGATCAGCGGATGCAGCACCAGACCAAAGATAGCGGTGACCACAAATGAGCCGCACAACCAACCAATCAGTTTTTTATCTTTGAGCAAGCCCGGGCCAAACAGCCACAACACCGCCAAAATGCCCCCAGTTTGGATGGCCACTTCAAAAACTTTGAGAAATTCAGTCTGAGCCAATCCTAGAAGCTTGCCCGACATGATCAAGTGAAAAGTGGATGAAATGGGCAAGAACTCGGTTAAGCCCTCGATCACTCCCCAAAACGCTGCGTGCCACCAGTTCATAGTCATATAGTATAACGCTAAATGAGGTGAAATACTTTCCCGGCGCCTGCCTGTATACTACCACCCATGACTCCACCAAAGATCCCCTTCACTCCTGCCAAGTATGCTGCCCTCCAATTGAAGGTGACGGCGCTCACCAGCGAGCTTAAAGAGGTGATGATCCGGCTCAAGGATGCGCGGGAGATGGGCGATCTTTCTGAGAACGGGGCCTACAAGTATGCCAAGTTTGAGATGGGCCGAATCAAGCGCGAGCTGCGTGGGTTGCATGATCTGCTGGCCCGGGGCGAAGCTGTGAC
>CAZSHY010000022.1:14264-17467 GCA_964607125.1 uncultured Pseudomonadales bacterium
GCCCAGGTACAATTTGGCAGCCTGGTGACTTTGAAATCGGCCGCAGGCAAATTGACCGAGTACCAGATGGTGTCTCAATATGAATCTGACCCAGCGGCTGCCAAGTTGTCCATGGATAGCCCAATTGGATTGGCGCTGATGGGTAAACGGGCGGGAGAGTTTGTGAAAGTAACTACACCAACCGGCGAAGTGAGTTTTGAGGTGGTGAAGGTGGAGTGAGACAAACTTTGGCTACCAGTTGACGTGAACAGTGGTGGAAGAAGTAGCGTTGGAAGTGCTGCTTGATGTTGAAGTAGTGCTGCCCGAAGTAAAGTTTGTTCCAACCCCAGGTGTTTGCGCGCGACTAGCCAGTATCACGACCACAAAGATGAAGGCCATAAAAAGCATGGCCAGTAAAAATACTTTATTGCCATATTCTCTTAAGAACCGATTCAACCAGTATTCTTGTTGTGGCGAAAGATTTTTGCTACTGTCAGCTGAGCCAGCAAAAACATTCTTGCCGTCTAACTTTAAATTTGTGTTGAAGTTGAAACTGAAAGATTTGTTCATAAGTGGAAAGGTATTATGGCTAACAAAGTAAAGATGTAGCAATTATACCAGTCAGGTATTCTGGTTCAAGATATTTGGCTCCAGGCACCACTCAGCCTCCTCAGCCCATTTCTGCCAAGTTTTTGGTAGTACAAAGTTTGTTCTGAGTTCTCGTCAGTACCAGACTGTTGTAAATACGTGGGAATGAGGGTGTTGGCCGAGAAGGTGGCCAAAATCAAGCTGGGTAAAACTTGCAACTCATGTTCACTCAAAGCACTGGTCTCTTGGTAGGCTGATACTACCGCTGCGTACCTCAGTAGGTTTTCCTGGACTGAAAGCGTGCCGTCCATACAGAAGAGTGCCAAGTATGTGGCTAGGTCTGCCACACTATAGCTGGTGGTACAGGTGGCTAAATCAAGAATACAGTAGTCACCTGCCTCGTTCTTCATCACATTCTCTCGGTGCAGATCCAAGTGAACAATTGAGGTGGGCAATTTCTGCAGATCGATCGCGGCCAATTCATCCACCATCGGCTGAATTAATTGGCGTTCTTCCAGAGAAAGGTATTGTTTTTTGTAGGCAAATTCTTGAACAAGATTCATGGTCAGCCACATATCGTAGTTGCCTTTGGTTTCAAAAGAGAGCGAGTGAATTCGCGACAAGATTTTCGTCACACTCACCATATCTTCGAGGGTTGGTTCAAACTCAGTGAATTTCCTGCCCTCAAAATAATCCATGACGACTAAATAGACCGCCGGATCATGCTCCAGTTCATAAATATACTCACCATCACGAGCCTGATACAACTTAGGCACAGGCACTCCACCGGTATAAAAGGCATTTAATGCGCGAATGTTGCTAGAAATTGAATCCAGATCCTTGTCTTTGGAAAAAACCTTAACCACATATTTGCCACTTGAAGTGACTAGAAGTGTATTGAGCTCCTCGTAGCCTACATACAGAGGCTCAATGCTGATCAACGTGCCGAGTTTGAACTCGGGGGCTACTAATCTCGCCGCCTGATCAAGACTCAAGGTAAGGTTGGTTCGGGTGAGGAGGTCGTGAAGAGTGAGGTGGGGCATAGAAATGATCAAGTGTGAGCGCTAAATTAAAGTCTGGTGGATCATTCTCTACCAGTCTTAAAAACTTCTCCGCGCCGTAAAATGGCGTATCATTTTTGAGATCTGCAAAATACGCAACAGTACACGCTGGGGCACTGTTTATTTCATTTATCGCAGTACTTCCATCGCGAGGTGGATTGGTAAGGTCTGGTGAGATAAGGTCGACACCGCAATGATTGAGCCTGGTAGCTTTGTAAACCTGTCTAAATAGTTTGAAATACTCCTCGTGGACCATATCCAAACTAATTCTTTCAGTTTCACCGCCTTGAGCCAAGTTGCAGGTACTTTCAAGGGTGAGTCTACGTTCAAACTCTAGGACTGTGCCCATACTCAAGCTGTTCTTGGCAAGAAAATTTAAACAATCTTCATCGCTTTTAATCGGTGCAAAAATGTTGTCATATTGATGCTCCCTTTCGTAGTTTTTTTCTTCAATTAATTCTTTGATTGTGGATTTACCATTTCCAACTACATAGGCGGGAATTCTTTTTAGAATATCAAATACTTCTCCCTTCCAAAGCATGATGCGATATTCATTCACTGTCTCGACGTGGTTTTCAATTAGAATTTTTTTGATACCCAGACCAATTACTTTTTGAATTGCGCTTTTAACACCTGAGACTGTCGTAAGCGAAGTTGTAATTCCCACTCCCTCATTTTCGTCGACGGGCTTCACCACAACTTTTGGATATTTGTTCAAGATGGAAGAAATTTCCTGGTCACTCACAGTTTCACAATCGAACATTTGGGGATGAGTAATAAAAGCGGTTGCGTCTTTTAAAACCATGTTAGTTAGATATTTATCAGTTGCTATGGAAATTGCCACAGAGTCATCGACTGAAATAATACCTCTCAGCACTTGGTATGTTCGTCCATTCTTTGAAATTTTGGCCAAATTTGCCTCTTTTCCATGAGTCACATCTACTTGCCACCCCAATCTCTCGGCCGCAGTCAGCAGTATGTTTCCATCTTTGTGAGCGACGAAATGTTTGGGTAACTGCATAACTTTCCTTGTGATTTGGTTCTTTGGTGCAGGTGAAGTCATCTCAAGTTTTTTTGCGGAGGCGGTGGGGTTCGAACCCACGGAGCCGTGAGGCTCACGCTTTCCAAGCGTGTGCAATTGACCACTATGCGACGCCTCCATGAATTAGCCGGGTGGTTCCGGCGCAACGCTAACTTAAACCCGCGCTCGGTGGTTGTGGCCAGACTGGCGGTGTGGGTTGAGGTGGGGGCGTTGGCTGCCACGACTGGGGCATACCTTGCTCCGTACCCATGTTCAAAGTGGACTGGGTTGACCCCTCAACTTGAGCAAGCAGCTTAGTATACAACAGCATTTGCGCAATTCCAGTCAGAGGCATAGTTACGAGCAAGCCCACAAGTAAGGCCAATACCCCAGCAATATTGAGTAAGACCAGGCCGGTCCCTAAGCCCATGATCTTGAGAATCTTGCCGTTGGTCATCTGAGCTGACAAGCGCATGGCTTCCATGGGCCCAATTTTTTTATCCACGGCGATTATTTGGGCATATCCGTATTTAACTGCAAACATGATGCCTGGA
>CAZSHY010000023.1:0-3863 GCA_964607125.1 uncultured Pseudomonadales bacterium
CAGGTTGGAAATAGTTGTTGCCAGAATATAACCTCCAATAGCAATCATAAAAATAGAGGCAGCGGTGACGCCCTGTGTTTTGGCGACATTTATACTGCGTATGGTTGAATGAGTCAGTCTGGAAAAATCAGCTGGTAGCTGGAGCAAGCCTCTTCTGACCCTACTAGAGCTAATCATGATCATTGTCAAAATAACTAGTGCAATGACAATGCTTGCCAGTGAAAAAGTACTAGCCAGTTGATAGCTAGCCATCATAGTTAGAGACACTAAAAGTGCGCCCACAATACCAGCCATGCCCAACCGCTCAATTAAGCTCTTTAATCCGATGAGCAGAACTAGCATGTATCCAATTAGACTTGTAGCAATCAAGGTAAGAATAAAAAATAAGCCAGTCATATTATTCCTTTGTCACAATCCACCAGTACGAGTCGGGAGTAAATGTTGAGTACTTTTGTTGCGGAATTAAGTTTGAAGGAATTAGACCCGCGGCTAGAAGCTGATCAGCTACAAGCGAATAGTCTTTGGTTTCGCCAACTAACACAGCCCTGCCCGGATGTGATAGAAAATCCGCAGCAATGTTTTTAGAGTACCCGTATTTTGGCTGATCTTTGTTTAAGTCATAACTACGACCAACTACGGTAATTGATCTGGAACCTAAATCTGAAGCGTACAAGCCAAGTTCGTAAATTACTTCATAGTTGTCTGAAACAGTGAATAAACCAGTCGCGGGCGGCTGATTAATTAATTGCGTAATAACTTTGTCACTTACTTGAATTGAGTCGTATGAACTCTGATAGGTATTCATGCCTTCGCTGAGTATAGCGCGCAGTGATACAAACTGCTCTCTAAAAACCTTGGTATATCCAAAGCCAAGGCTCGTGCTTAAAACAAGCAAAATAATGAATAACCTCTCTGCAGTAATCAGTGAAAAAGACCCAATCTGGGCGTAAAAATTTCTCCAACTGGAAATCTCAATTGCGCCTAAGATTACGGTAAAACTCCAGGGCAAGAAAAAATATCTGTCAAATTGATACTGCCAAGCAAACACAAAAAATAAAGACATGAGAATCAATGAATAATACTGCCAAAAATCTTTGAGGCTTTTTGTAGAAATAAATTCAGGGTACCAGCCTTTAACTATGATGCGTAAAACACCTGATGTACCAATAATCCAAATTGGCCATAAATATCTAGTATAGTTTTGACGAGCATTGCTAATCCTTAAAAATATGTCGGAAATGGATGCCCCAAAGTGATTGACAGCATAGCCTTCAGGCAGAACATATTTGATTAAAGCGTAAGTGGATGCAAAGAGAGCCAGGACGCCAAAGATTGCTATCGCTACTACTACTTCTGATTTCACTTTAAGCTTAGAACTCACCAGCCCTCTTAGTCCCAGAATGGGCAAAATAAGCACTGAAGTTTCCTTAGTACCAATGGCCAGTATTGTAGCTACGCAAGCCATTGCCCAGTCCTTATAACGGAGTGAGTATGGTTGAACTGATGCATCAAGCGCAATTAGTAAAAATAATAATTGGCGAAGTTCAGCTGTTCCCAGGCGTAAGCTGTTGGACCAAACTGTGGGTGCAAGTAACCAAAAACAGGCTGAAATTAGTGAAATCGTCAGATCATGTGTATGCTTCCACACCAGTTTGTAAATAAAGACTAAAATTAACCAAAAAACTAAGCTTTGACCTACCCAGAGACCTATCGAATCACTCCCAATGAATGCAATTACGACCGCAAAGTACGCTATATAAGCCGGCCTAAATCGTCCGATTTCCGTCTCAACCACGGCTGTCTTAATTTGGTCAAATGATTTGGCAGATAGCAAATTTTGGCCATGCATCAATGAGTAGCCGTCATCAACCAGGCTTAAACCTGGTGATAGCAAGAAGGGCCGAAAAATCACTAGAGTGATTATGAGTAATAAACCAAAAACCAACTGATGAGGATTTGATAGTAATTTCATTTGCGTAACTTAACTAATGCCCAGGCGCCTTTATATTGAGGATTTGTGGATATAAATTCTGTTTGGTCTACGTACTCAAGGGTATTTTGCAGCTCATTAAAAATAATTATTTCTGCAGCATCCAAGTTGTAAGTAGGCCAAATTGCGTACCTAGTTGCCTCAACATCTAGATACTCGCTAGCGGTGATATAGTAGTCAATTTCCTGTAGTTGCTGAGGTGTCCTATCTTCTGGGTGAACCAAAAATCGAGGATGTAAGAAGTAACGACTAAAACCAATGTTGCCGATGATCCCCCACCGGTTCTGAGGAGGTACTGCGATAACTGCATCTGGAGGTGTGTGCTGATTAATAAAACTATAAAGGTCATAAGATGTACCAAATACCTCGCGTTTGCGGTCAGCAAACGTGGAAAATGGCCTCTTGGCTATTTTGGCCAAGTCTTCTGCTACACGTGTTCCGTGTTGGAGAAGCTGAAATGAAACAAACAAAAGAGCAAAAACATAAAAAATAATTGAGCCCACGAATATCTTGGGGTCTGGTTGTTTTTTGACAGTAGCAGATATGACAGTGAATTGATCTTTAAATATGTGTAAAAAAAACAAAAAAGTACTTAATAAAGTTAGTCGGTCTGTTTGAGCTAGATTGATATGAAAGGTTGAGTAGACATAATTGGGATAGTTCATGGCCTCTAGTTGGGAAAACAAATAAGAAACCAACAGTGCGAGTGGAAAAATAACTGCATTGGCGCGTAGAACTAATTGAGTCTCTGGACTGAACGGCTCATTAGTTATAACAGTGTGAAAAAGTAATAGCGCATAGGCTAATGCGGAGCAAAACAGGAAAAAACTTGAGGAAACGCCTATGGTTTTGGTTAAAAAACCTGGATAACTTACCGCATCGATACTCATTAATCCCACCGTGATTACAATTAGCGGTGCAAAACCGATGTTAGCCAACTTGTGCATGACTTTAATGTCTGGAGAAAATGTTATCATAACTAATTAATAGTATCATTTAGACTCGGACTGGGTAGGGGCAGTCCTAAGCCGAGACAGTCTGCGGCTTGTTCTTCTGGTACGGATAACCAATGAAGTTTGGGAAAATCAATGTCCTGAATGTAACAGGCGCTTAGAACTCGTGAGAAGTTAAAAACTTCCCTTTCAAACTTGCTGGTGTCTAAGTCTGCTCCCTCGATAGTATAAACAATTGCTTTGGGGGGATTGGAGATTAAAGCATTGGCATAAGCTTGGTAATCCGTCTTAGGCATAATGTTGAGCAAAAAATGCTTTGAGCATGAGGATCTTCGGCTGTAGTAGTAAGCATCACCAACCCCCCAGCCATAGACTGAGGTAATGCAATCTTCTGGTGCAAGGCGTTGATCAATCCTTTTCTCAAGTGCTACTGCCTCATGACTGTCGAGATTGTTCCAAAGTCGCCAATGCAGTAAGGGTGAGTAAGCTCTAGCCATGACGACGGGTTCAATCAAAAACGATTTGTGAGGTAGTAATAGAAATACCGTCACCATAAAACCAAACAGATTTATCACGGGTAGCCATCGAGCACGGTTGTTTTTATCCAAGCTTGAGGCGAGCGCTGCAAAAATAATTTTGATGACAATCGCAGTCATGATGATCGTGGCGAGGAGTGGCTCCAAATCATACTTATTGCCATAACGACCCTGAAAAGCATAGCCTATGATAGAACCAATCCAAAAACAGATTAAAATTGCATAAATCCGATGATGAGGTTTAAATTTTATGGTGAGGGACCACTCACCATCTTTTTTAGATGAGTTGGTTGAGGATGATTTGCTGGCAAGTGTTATCCAGGCTAAACTCGCGACTATTCCCAAAAACAACAATGCGGGAAACTGATAGCGAGCGTAGAAAAA
>CAZSHY010000023.1:3873-17307 GCA_964607125.1 uncultured Pseudomonadales bacterium
GAAAAAACGATCTTTGGGAAATTGAAGCGTACGATACGCTCTTGAACCAACCTTCTCTAAATCACTCACTGAGAACTGCGTCGATTTATATGAAGTTATACTGCGATACTCACTTAAAGCGCCGTTAAGCATAAGGTATCCTGCGCACAATGCTACCGCGGCCACTGAGCCAAGAATCGCTGGCTTAAGATAATCGGTGGATTTTTTTCCACCCTCATGTAAAGCAGCCAATGCTATTGGCAGTACTGCCAAACCTTGAAATGCAAAAACTTCCTTCATTTGACTGGCTAAAATGAACAAAAAATGAATCCAAAACAGTCTGGATGCAGTTAATTTGTTGCCTAACAAAAGCCAAAGAGCTGCCATAGTGCAAACTAGTCCATTAATTTCAGAAGGAAAAAATAAACTTTGGACCGTGCCATTAAAAAATAATATGCAGTAAATGCCAAAAAGTGTCAGTCCAAACATAGACTGAAATGATTTTTGTAGAATTTTCCAACTAAAATACGAAATTAAGCTAATGCAGACTAAAAAAAGCAGATGAAATGATTGTAAGCTACTGCCCACCAATACTCCCCAGGCACTGGTCATCATCAGTAATCCGGGTGGGTTAATGCCCCAGTAGTCTACATAAGGATGGCCTATGCCAAAAATTGGAGCCATACTTGAGAGAGCCCAGGACACAAAGTCAGTCGACATGCGCGGCCCACCCATTTGACGCATTGTTTGTAAGACAATTAAGCCACTCGCTGTTAGAAACGCTATTAAATTAGTCAGAAAAGTTATATTAGACTGAATAAAACTATGTAGTCTTTTGATCATTTAAATGTTTTCTTAAAACAATATATGCAGCTACAGTGGTAAAGGCAAAAAGTACCAGTCTAGCTACCAGTCTAGTTATAGCCGCTGCCTCTAGCCCATAAATTGGTACATAAATGCCGTTGCCGGCCAAAATAATAATCAGTTGAATAACACCGCTGACAGAAAAATACCAATCAGCCTTAAATGTGTAAAACAATGCTAAAAACGGGATGGTCGCAACCGTCAGGAAGGCGCTTGCGGCTAGCAGGTATAAAACATTAACTCCAGGAAGATATTCCTGACCGATGGTTAGAACTACAGACAGCCTGGCAAATGGGATGAACAGAATAAATGCGGCAATTGCGGCAAAGGCAGTCAAAATAGCTTTTTTGAAGTAAGGTATCAGGTGCTGTCGGGTTTTGTATCTAGCTACTCGAGGATATAGTACGTTCCCAACTGAGTACGCAACTAGCGTGATCATCATAGCAATTCTTGAAACGCCCCCCAGAAGGCCGGTTTCGTAAGCTGTTAGATACTTTTGAACAAACAAAATATCAATATTTTCGATTATCCCAGCCGCAACAAAGCCCAATGCGGAATGTCTAGCCATCTGGATAATAAGCGATTTTGTTTTAGTTGACAATTTGTCAGAAATTGAAAAAAGTGAAACAGAAGCTGGCAGTAACTTGTGACTAAACATAATTGAAACAACAGGGCTGGCCATGTACCAAATAAATACAGGCAGAGAGGCCCCAAGGTTTAAGATGACCAAAAAGCCAATGCCAATAAGTTTGGTCGTGGCCTGGATAGTATTGATTAAAACAGCCTGAGTGAATCTATGCATGGTTTGGAGCATGGTCAGAAGTTGTTCGTACCAGCTGCTCACAATGCTTAAGCCAAACGATAGGTACAGAATTGTGGGACTTCCAAATTTCAAGATGCTGTCTAGCCAGGGTGTAAAAATAATGCCAACTGCTAAAATTGCTATGGATAAGAATAACTTTATCCTGGCCGCAAATGAAAAAATCGCCAATCGCTCATCCTGACTTTCAGATGCCCCCGCGTATTTAATCATGGCTGCATTAAGACCCATGTCGTTGAACTTATTGAGCATGATGATTATGGCAAAACCAACACTGAACTGACCAAATGAAGTAGGGCCTAAGGCGCGTGATATGAGTAGCAAGGCAATCGCCGACAAGCCAGTTGAGAGTGTGTTGCCTACTACTGTAAGACCTGACTGTCGTAGACCTTCTGATCGTGAAATTTTTTGGGCAAGTGCAAGGAGTTGAGTCATAAAGCTAGTCAACTCTGGTAAAAATTTGAATGATTCTGTCAATTTCCGCATCAGTCAGTTCGGGATTATTACCAAAGTAAAGTCCTTGATCGTGAATTAGTTTTGAATTCATGCTGCGCTTGTTTTTAAATCCAAGCACATGCTTGCTATAAAAAGGCTGTTGCGTCATATCCCCACCGACAATTGGCCTGATTTCAACTTTACCCGCACAGGCTTTGACCAAACGCTCTCTTAATTCCACAGATCGGCAGATAATTGGGACTGCAAAGTTTGAAACAAAATCGATGTGGTCGTACTTAATTGGATAATATTTCTGAGTTTGTGAGTAGAGGGCGTGGGCAACTTTAAGAAAGTTGGCATTGCGGCGGCTTACAATTTCTGAAACATATTTGAGTTGATTGTTGCCTAAGAAACCGGCAAACTCGGTTGGCCGCAAGTTGTAGCCTAAATCATAAAATGTATAGCGCGAATAGAAGGTTGAATTTACATTATATTTGCTTCTGATTTTGGTTTGTTCCTGAAGAGCTAAGTTTCTATCCCATCCGTGAGCACGGACTATTCGCAACATGGTAGCAAGTTCGGGGTCATCAGTACAGACCATACCGCCTTCAACTGTTGACATGTGATGACCCACATAAAATGAAAAGCTGCTTGCCAAACCAAAGTTTCCTAATTTTTTGCCCTGATAAACTGTGCCCAACGACTCGCAGTTATCCTCTATCATGATGATGTTGTTTTCTAGGCAATAGTTTGTGATTTTATCAATGTCATCGCAAAAACCTAAGAGGTTGGTAATGAATAGGAGTTTTATTTTGGACTTGCTCTGTTTGAGCGTGGATATCAAAGTTTCAGAAGATATGTTGAGCGTATCAAGCTCCACGTCTACAGGCACTGGTTTAAGTCCCAGCTGAATTATAGGCATGGCGTTGGTTGACCAGGTTAGCGCTGAGAAACCCACGCTGTCACCGTGTTTTATGCGCTTGAGGTTCAAAAGAGCTTGAATCATGGCTAAATTAGCTGAACTGCCACTGTTGACGAATATAGATTCTGCTCTACCCTGGTAGGCTGAGAATTGTTTTTCAAATAGCTCGCACTCACTGCCGAAACTGAGAATTGGCGCCTGCTCGATGAACTTAATTAAGTCTTTTTTTGTTTGAGCCTCATGGTAAAAGGTTGATTTGATTAGCTTAATTTCTTGAGAAGTGTCGCTCTTTTGCATAGGTATCACACTATACTGTTTCGTAACAAATAACTAGAGGTGTTTTTCAAATACTTTGGCAGTCACCTCCCAGTTGTAACGATCCAAAATTAGCTGTCTACCATTGGCTCCCATTGACTTAGCTCGTTTTGAATCTGCCACAAGATACATCATTTTTTCAGAAAGTGCTGCGGTATCACTAGGATCGACAATGAAGCCAGTTACACCATCAATAATGTCCTCTGCCCCAACATTTGGTCTCAGAGCGGCGGTTCCACAGGCAAGAGCTTCTTTGACTGGTAGCGCCATGGATGTAGTACCTGACCGACTGCTTGAAGATCCTTGAACTAAACCAAGGGCTAGTGAGTAGTACTGAGGCAGCTCTTCATACTTTAAGAAACCTAAAAATTCTACTTGGTTGGCTATGCCGAGCTCAGTAGCCAAGCGCTCGAGCTTTGCCTTGGCTAACGGATTATTAATAGTAGATGTAATGAGTAGTTTTGACTGAGGATACTTTTGAGCCACCGCTTGCATGGCTTTAATCACCCGATCAGTGCCTTTGACGGGAGTGTAATCTGTGCTGTGGATCAATACCTGGTTTTTTGCATACTTTTTTAAAATAGGTGCAGAAACATACGGCTTAAAAACTTGACTATCTACTCCAGCTTGAGTTAAATCAGATTTGACGCCAAATACTTCAGCCATGAGTTCTTGAGTCACGCTATTTAGGGTCAGGACTTGATCCGATCTGCGAGTAGCCCACTTGTCTAAGCCTCCATATAAGAAGGCCAACAGTTGGATGCCAAGTTGCTTAAACATAGAAAATTTAGAAATGAACTCTGAATCGTAAAAAAAAGCAAATGGTTCGTAGCAGTTTTGTACATGCCGATAAGGTAGCAACGCGGCCACCACATTCATGGGGAACATGCTGCTGATGATCGTTGTGCTCTTAGGTAGTAAATTGTTGTTTTTTAGAATTTGGTTAACTTTGCCGGCATCCATAAGTATATGAAAGGGAAATGCGAGCCAATACCAAGCGCTTGTTGAAGTAGGTTGGTCAAGTGAAATAAGTGATATGCCCGCTTGTTTATAGGTGGTTTTGGCCAGCTCGCTGGCGTTTTCTACAATTAAAGTTAATGATTTAACCCGGTTTGATTTTTTAAGTCGTTTGGCAACTTCGAAGATAAACTTAGTACCTCCCATCCAATATAGAAAATGTGAGTGCAACCAAACTACGTCACGCTTTTGGAGTGTCATATGTATCCTTGATTATATAAAAAGGCCTATTTTTGACTTCTTCAAAAATTGCGGCAATATAAACACTGAGCATGGCTAAAAATAAACTGATAAAACCACCTATTATTAAAACTGCTAATAGCACGCTCGCCCAGCCTGAAACAACAGTGCCCACAAATAAGCGCTGATAAACTACGTAGATGCCGTAAATAAATGAGAGACAAAATAAGACAAGACTGAAGTAGCCAGATAAATATAGGGGCAATGTACTAAAAGAAGTCAAGCCGTGCATGGCTAAATTGACCATTTTAGTCAGACTGTACTTACTCTTGCCCGCCGTTCGTGCGCGCACTACAAATGGTAAAACCACGCTTTTAAATCCTAACCACGCCACCATACCGCGTAAAAACTTTCGTTTTTCTGGTAATTGAAGTAACGCTGCTAAAGCTGAGCGATTTAATGATCTGAAATCAGAGCTACTCAGAGGAATGGGTGTATCAGACAAATAGTTGATGAATTGATAAAAAATCTTTGAAAAAAGTTGTTTATGCCAGGGAATTTCTTGAGTATCAATTCTTTTGGTGAGAACAACATCGTAACCCAGCTGGTGTTGCTTGAGCATGTCGAGAATTAACTCTGGAGGATGCTGTAAATCTCCATCCATGGTTACTACTATTTCGCCTCGGGATTTCTCCAGGCCAGCAAATAACGCTGCTTGATGACCAAAGTTTCTGGATAAACTTAATATGGTCATGGGCAAAATTTTTGCTGCTAAGAGTAGCTCAGATTGGGTCTGATCCGTACTTCCATCATTCACAACTATGAATTCAGTCCGCGCCGGTAATTGGCGAGAAAGTTTTAAAAGTGCCTCCACCAGCGGTATAATCAATTGTTCTTCGTTATAAACCGGAATGACAATTGAAAGGTCGGTTTTATGCATGAGCTTGATTATTTTTTTGATACCATTCAATCGTTTGCGCTAATCCTGTGTTAAAGTCTGTCTTGGCACTAAAATTGAAAGACTCAAGCGCTTTGGTTGTGTCAATCTTTCGTCTAGGTTGACCGTCTGGTTTAGTCTCGTCAAAAATTATTTTTCCTGTGAATCCTACCAATTTGGCAATTTTTGTGGCCAATTCTTTGATGCTGATTTCAAAGTGAGAGCCAAGGTTTACAGGCTCATCTCCAGAATAAGCCTCAGCTGCAAGCAGTATGCCCTCTGCGGCATCGGCCACGTATAAAAATTCTCGGGTTGGTGCACCTGTGCCCCAAACAATCACTTCCGGGAGTTCATTCTGAACTGCGTGATCAAATTTTTTAATCAGTGCTGGAATAACATGGGACGACTCAGGATTAAAATTGTCTCTTGGCCCATACAAATTGGTTGGCAGTAGGTAAACGCAGTTAAAATCATACTCTTTTCTATATGCTTGAGATTGAACTAGCTGCATTTTTTTAGCTAAACCATAAGGAGCATTAGTCTCTTCTGGGTATCCATTCCACAAGTCAACTTCTTTAAACGGAACAGGCGTAAATTTAGGATATGCACAAATAGTTCCCAAGCTAACACACTTACACACGCCGGCCTTCCAAGATTCGTGAATAATATGTGTACCCATTAAGATATTGTCATAAAATAACTGAGCCGGGTGCGCTTGGTTGTAACCTATGCCTCCCACGTTGGCCGCCAGATGAATGACTAGATCTGCGCCTGTGACCAAATTTTTGACGGCTTCTGGATCACGAATGTCACAATCTTTAGAAGTTGGAACCCTAAGCTCTTGAGGTTGTTTGGCTTCAATTAGTGGAACCAGATGTGAGCCTAAAAATCCGTGCCCACCTGTTACTACCACCACTTTATTCTTAATTGAAAATGATGCCATACTTACTTCTTGAGTAATTTGTACGCCATGATGATTGCCTGCGCATGCATTGCATGGGCTATGCGTAACAGTCTGCTTGTAGTATACCTCTTGATGACTTCATGCTCTTGGGCAAACTGTTCTTGATACATACTACCACCTTTGGAGTTGGTGTGAATTCTAAACTTTGATAAAGCAGTTTTAACCACCATCGGCTGCTGAAGTTGGTACAGACGCAGCCAAAAGTCAAAATCCATACAATAATGTAGGCTTTCGTCAAATTTGCCTACCTGCAAATTGGCGCTAGCGCGCCAGAAAGTACTGGGTTGAGCGATGTAGTTTGCCACGCTGAGGAGTGATGAAGATCCATGATTGCGTAGCAACTGTTTGTACTTAACAACAAAGGACTGTATAGGTTGATCGTCCTGGTTAACAATTATGTAATCTCCGGTGAGCCACAATCGTTTGGGGTGAGCCATAAAATTTGCCGCCACTTTCTTCAGCGATCCAGGCATAAGCATGTCGTCGGAGTTGAGGTAGCCGATAATTGATCCAGTTGCTTTGGCAATGCCTTGGTTCAGTGCGTCACTTTGGCCTTTGTCTTTTTGACTGACGAAACTGATCTTACTTTTATATTTTTTGAGGATCAACAATGTTTCGTCTGTTGAACCACCATCCATGACGATGAGTTCAAGCTTGGGATAGTTCTGCGAAAGAACACTCTGAATTGTCCGCTCAATAAACTGGCCTTGGTTAAAACTCGGGGTAACTATTGAGATGGTTGGAATGTCGGGTTGCATTATAAATTTGAGTTAGGTCAGCAAGTTATACTTAATTATGGCTAATATCGCATATATTCCGTCACGCCAGCCAATTTTTTTACCTTCTTCGTAAGTTCGACCATGATATCCTATGCCAACTTCATAGATTCGTGCCCGAAGTTTGGCTATCTTAGCCGTGATTTCGGGCTCAATGCCAAAAGATGGCTCTTCTATTTTAATTTGGCTGAGGGTGGCTCTAGTGAATACCTTATAACCTGTTTCTATGTCGCTTAGGTTTAGATTGGTACAGACGTTTGAACAGAAAGTGATAAGGTGATTGGCTAAGAAATGCCAAAAATAGACTACGCGGTGTGGTTCACTAGTGAAAAAACGAGAACCATAGACCACATCGGCCACACCTGAAAGAATTGGACCAAGCAGCTTGGGGTATTCCAAAGGTGAGTACTCCAAATCAGCGTCTTGAAATAAGATTATGTCTCCTTTTGCTTGAGCAATGCCAGCTCGTAGGGCTGCGCCCTTGCCACCATTGTTCGGCAAATTAATTAGGCGAATCTTTTTGGCATACTTTTTAAGGTGCAAAAGCGTGCGATCAGTTGAGCCGTCATTAACCACAATTAGTTCGAGGTGTGTGTAGGGAGCACTGAGCACCTGAGAAATGGCGAGATCTATCCGTTCCTCTTCGTTGAAAACGGGCATAATCACACTCAACAAAGGTAATTTAACTTTATTTTTTAAGGGGAATTCTGACATCAAGTGCTTTCTCTCGCACCACGCGTTCAAGCTTGGCACGTATTTCCTTTAGCTGAAAATATGTGAAGAATAATAGCAGGGTTAGGACCATAAATGAAAGTACCACTAGCATGTCAAAAACGCGGGCAAATTTTAAAGCGCCACTTATGCCAAGCAGTAAATCTGGAAAAATTGCGATCAAAATAAAGAATGACCAGAGTGAGTACCAAAGGTTAGCTTCTGCTTTGGCCAAAAGATGTTTCTTATGATGAATAGAAACTGCGTACAGCATTAACAAAGCAAAGACGGTCGCTCCAAGTTGAAAAACACTCATAATGTTAACCTCCATATGAGCAGCTGCCACATAATACTTACCGTATCAAGAGGCGTCATGCCGCGTTGTAAGTCATGATATATGGTTTTTACAGGAATTGTTGCGAAGTTTAGCTTGTACTTGGCCACCTTTACGGCAATTTCCAGTTCAACAGCATAGTCAGTGGCGTTCCATTTTACTTTTTGATAGCCCAGCCGGCTTAACCCTTTGTAGCCGCTCGGTATGTCTGGAACATAAGTGCCAAACATGAGGTAAATTAGAAGTGACACCAGCCGATTACTCATGATTCTAATCAAAGGCATATTCTGGTCAAAAGCCCTGACGCCAAAGACTACATCATGCCCAGAAGCAAATTCTTTAATGAAGAGAGACAGCTCTGATGGATCATGTTGGTCGTCACTATCCATAAAAACCACAGCCGAAGCATCGAGCTGATTAAAAGCGTATTCACAGCCGGTTTTAAGAGCGGCACCTTTGCCCAAATTGACTGAGTGACTTATGACATGAGGAGTGTACTTACGCGCAATTTTGGCAAAATTGTCTGTAGAGCCATCATCAATTACTATTACGTTCTGGGTGTACTTAGCTACTTTTTCCAAGACTTGACCAATATATTTCTGCTCATTAAGTCCAGGAATAATCACCCAAATTGATGATGTAGGGGGTTTTTTCATGCGTTAGATTGGTACCATGCGACTGTTTTTTGTACACCTTCATCAAAGTTTACTGTCGGTTGCCAGTTTAGTACCGCTTGTGCCTTAGCGTAAGAAAGGCAGCTGGTAACTTGCTCACCGGGCCGTTCAGGGCCATGTGACTCTGTTACCGAAGCGTTAAATTCAGCCGCAACCTTCCGGAAGACATCATTTGTCGAAACTTGGGTGGTCGTACCGATGTTAAGCTCACCAACGTAGTCTGATTCTAAGGCCATTATGTTGGCGCGGGCTACATCTTCAACGAATACATAATCACGGGTGTGAGTTCCATCGCCGTTAATTACGGGAGATTTACCCTGACTGATCATCTCGGCAAAGATAGCGATTACCCCTGACTCTCCGTGAGGGTTTTGGCGTGGGCCGTACACATTGGCGTATCTGAGTACAATGTAGGGGATTTTGTAAAGTTCATAGTAATAGTTAAGATAGAGCTCTCCAGATCTTTTAGAAACACCGTAGGGTGAAAGCGGCTCCTCTTTCATGGTTTCATCAAAGGGAGTTGGTTTGTTTCCATACATGGCCCCACCTGTGGAAGCCATAATCACTTTCTGCACCCCCGCATCTTTGGCAGCTTCCATAATGTTTAATAGACCGAGTATGTTATTGGTCGCATCAAACTGTGGATCCTTTACCGAGTTGCCCACTTGAATGTGTGCAGCATGATGATTGATCACATTGGGACGAAGAGTGCGAATAATCTGCTGAATGGTAGTTTTATCAGTAATATCAGCTTGAATAAATGCAGCTTTAGGATTTATATACTTAGTCGAGCCAGTGGATAAGTTATCCACCACGGTGACATTGTGGCCTTTTTGAATATACGCATCCACTACATGTGAGGCGATGAAGCCTGCGCCACCGGTTACTAAAATAGTTGAAGGTGTGTTCATAGTTTATGCTATCCAATAACCTTGTACGAAGAGAATTGTGTTTATTATAAGAAGTGTACCTGAAATTACTAGGTAAAAAAATCGGGTAGTTTGGTTTTTGCTAATAAGCTGGCCAAGCCACATAAATAAAGGAAAGCAGACTAATACATATCTAGGCATACTGGAAAACGTTCCGGTGAGCGTAGGTATAAGAAATGCAAAAAATGAAAAAAGCCAATATGAAGGTCTGATTCGCCTGAATCCTGCTAGCAAAAGTGCCATGCCACCGATACCAACTACAGCCTCTTGAATAAACGCCCAGTACTTAAAGTCAATCGGGCGGTAAGTGAACAGTATTTTTATTGCTCTCCATACTACCTGAGGATACAGGACTAGTTTTTCGGATCGGCCTGCCCCAAACTCAGATTGAACGTGTAGAAAATATAGTGGGTCATTAAATTCCAGCTGGAGATATGTCATAAAGCTCAAGATGCCGAACGCTCCTATAAAACAGAAAATCAATTGAGAGCTATGTTGCTTGAGCCAATTAAAAACAACTGAAAGTTGTTTGTTAAGATTGCGCTGGTTACTCAGCTGACTTAAGACTTGAGTTTGGATGATTAATTCCAAGATCAAGGCGGGTAACAGAGCTATGCCTACAACTCTAGAAGCTGAAGCAACAGCTGAAATTATGCCTGCTAAAAGCCATTTGCCACTTCTTGCTGCCAAAAAAGCCCCCAGTACCAAGGTTATAAACAAACTCTCCGAGTACATACTGGCCAAGAAAAAAGCTGTTGGAAAAACTGCTAGTGCTGCGACAGACCAGAGACTGGATTTGCTACTAAGATCTAAGCCAGCCAACTTAACAAATAAGTAAGAAGCTAACAGGCTAAACAATCCAGAAATTATCAGGCCTGAGACAATTGGCGACAACGTCAATCCGGTGCCAGCCCAAACTATCAGCGGATAAATCGGGAAAAATGCTTGAATTAAGCCTGTGCCAACATAGCCTTTTTCAACTATGGTTATGTAGTGAACACCATCAAAATTGGCGAATGAATAAATCCATCTAGGCAAGTCATACTGAGCGAGTATATCTACAGAGTATGGGAAGCTAGGATCATAGGGCAAAAAATTATCTGCCACAATGCTGATTAAAAAAAGCAGGGTTCTCCAGATCATAAACCCAGCAACTATTAGCCAGAAACTTGAAAGTTTACTTTTCACCAGTCCTCCAATATTTGTATTCATGCCAGACAAAAGTACTGAGCAGACCAAACAGGGCAATTAATGAGACGCTGTTTCCTAGTAGCCTAGATGGCGTCATTTGAGTAAATCTGGTGGTGACTAAATAATTTCCCTGAGGCAAGTGGTAAGCAATTCTGCCAGCTATATCGGGAGAAGAAATGTATTCAGCCTTTTGGCTTTTTTGAGTATTAAGATCTATTACATTGGTGTACCAACCGGGAAAATTCATAGTTGGCTCTGTGATAAGAGCGTTATTTGTGACATTTGCCTTGTAGGATCTGGAACTGCCGGTCCAAGTAATCGTCTCAATATCAGCAAAACCAGTTAGTACTTTGGCTTTGGGAGCCCAATCACCAATCATTTCATATGTAAACTCAGGCGTTCTGTTTTCATTTTGTGTAGTACTGGTTTGAGCAAACATATCATAATCAATCTGATCACGATGAAAGTAGTCCACTGGTTTAAATCTACTTACAAAAAACAGTTGAGCTAATAACCCCACGATGGTAGCTGTTTTGCCCAATTTGCCCAGTCTTTGATATAAAATTGCTGCAACTACCGGAGTAAAAACCACCACGATTAGCTGTAATCGCCAAGGAAATTGGATAAACCCGACTAAGGGCAGAACTCGCCAAATTGGTTGAGAGATTGCGTGCTGGCCCAAGATTGCCAAGGTTACCATGAGTAAGTACCAGATAGGCTGATTTGAAAAGTTGCGCGATCGCAAAATATTTGTAATTGTCATCGCCCAACTGATTAGCAGTAAAACCAAGGTCATAAAACCCAAACCAAAACTCATTGAATCAATAGTACCGGGGTAAGAAAAGCCAAAACTAACCCATGTTCCAAGTAGTTGTGTAAATGTTACGAAATGATCGCTCCAGGCTTGTTGGTTTTGAGACTGGGTCACAATCACAGCTTCACGTTCAAACCATGCTGGCAGCCAGAACCAAAGGCTAAGAAGTCCGCCAATTAAAATCGGCAGAAATTGTTTGCTAATGGATGTCCATTTTTGAGCGATATTTAGGGACAAGAATAATATATAAAAGACGAGTAGCGGAGCGATATATAGAACGGTGCTGTTGTGACTTAAAAAGAAAGCGCTCCAAAGAAATGATCTCAGTAACAGGCTCCTAAAATCTGTATGTTTTGAGATGGGCTGCTCAATACTTAAGACTAGCCATGGGATTAAAGTCATAGCTAGCAACTCGCCTATGGAACCCCGGACATAGATTGTTGAGGTTAAATATGGCATGCTTAAAAATGTGAGTAGTGAAACCAACCAAGTTGAATTGGGAGCTTTGGTTTTGGCTAACTGAACAATGCCAAAGGAGCCAAAAATCAATCCAATGATGACTAGCAGCTTGAAAGAAATTTCATAAGGAATTTTAAGCAATGATAAAGGTAACGAAAGAATATTGGCTAATGGATAATTGTAGTTAAAAACTGGATAGCCATAATGATTGAGTAAGT
This sequence comes from uncultured Pseudomonadales bacterium, assembly GCA_964607125.1. GTDB lineage: Bacteria > Patescibacteriota > Microgenomatia > UBA1400 > PJMF01 > CAZSHY01. Next base: position 16,413 of record CAZSHY010000023.1, read on the forward strand.
TTGGTGCAAATCTTGGTGGAATTTGACCTTCCTTAACGGCAATCTTGTAGTTGGCAAACCTTGCCAGATGATTTTCCCCGTCATGTGTGTAGGGAAAGCCTGTTCTGAGCATCGGCCAAGACACAACCAGTACCAACAGCATGATGGCTAATCCATGAAAAATATTTGCTGGTTTCATAAACCAAGAACCTTGCGGTAAATGTCAGCTGTTTGAGCAGCAGCCTTTGTCCAGCTAAATTTCTGGCTCCAGTTATAGGCGCCATTGATGACCGCCTCGCGTTTAGTTTTTGACCAACTAAGAACTTCATTTATTCCAGCAGCAAGTTCCTCAGCGCTGGTACCAGTGAACGTAGCACTCTCTCCGCCAACTTCAATCAACGAAGAATTTGCACTGCAAACCACTGGTGTTTTACACTGCATTGCTTCAAGAATCGGTAGTCCAAATCCTTCATAAAGTGATGGCTGAACGTAGCAGTCTGCTCCTGTATATAAAGCGGATAAAGTTTCTAAATCATCATGAAGTACGTTTGGTAAGAAAATGACTCGGTTGGATACATTGCTCAAGGCTATTTGAGTTTCGATCCATTGCCACTCCGGTATTGACTGTTTGACAAAGTTAGAACCAACCAAAACCAAACTGACGTCCTCAGGGATATACTTAAGGCTTTTGACTAATTGAGGAATGTTTTTATTATAGTTTATATCGCCCACATAGAGGATGTACTTATCAGGCAGTGACAGTTGAGATTTGACTAGTTTAATTGACTCAAGCGAGGCTTTTTTAAGTTGGGGATGAGCTGCCAGTGGCACTACATAAATGTGGTTTTTGGGAAAACCAAGATGATATGTAATATCTGTTTTTGAACTTTCTGAATCAGTGATAATGGCTGAGACA
>CAZSHY010000024.1:0-16459 GCA_964607125.1 uncultured Pseudomonadales bacterium
AGTGCCAACAAACCCTCACGCCAAACGGCGACCAAGCCTTTGGCGTCCAAATACGATGGGTGGATACTCCAGAGTCTCATAGTGAATTAAATATATATCCCATGGTCAAAATTCCCAAGATTGTGATGCCAAAAAAAGTTCCCAGTAGTTTGCCGCGCATGACTTTTTTAAGCATGAGTGCTTCTGGCAGTGACAATGTGACAGTAGCGGTCATAAATGCCAAAGCCGTTCCCAAGGGAATGCCCTTGCCGACTAGGGCTTGCATAATAGGCACTACAGTTACCGAGTTTGCATACAGCGGCACACCTATCAGGGTGGCTGCCGGCACTGTCCACCAGCTATCAGCTGACAAGTATGAAGTTATGAGTGCTTGCGGCACATAACCGTGAATCAGAGCGCCAATTCCTACTCCAAGCAACATATATGGGTAAATATGTTTGGTAATACTAAAAGCTTCTACTGACCATTGATTTAGCAGGACTCGCCAACTCATTTTGTGAGCTTCATAGTTGCCTGTGCTCCTTGAGTTGGCAAGGCCGACAAACTCAGGTTGAATTTGGTTGTCCATTTTCAATCGATCAATCAACCCGCCGCCAAGAACACTTATCCCAATTCCCACCAGGTTGTAAAGGATTGTAGTTTGCCAGCCAAAGATTGCCGGAAATAAAAATAAAGACGATTCATTCACTAACGGCGAGCTGATCAAAAAGGCAAACGTAACTCCCAAAGGTACACCGGCTGATAAAAAGCCAATAAACAGCGGAATTGATGAGCATGAGCAAAATGGCGTGATCGCGCCTAACAGCGCGGCTAGTAAGTAGTCAAAGCCATACCAGCGACGATTAGTCAAAACATTTCTGACCCTTTCCATCGGCATGTAGTATCTAACGACTGCCATGGTAAAGTTAATTACTAACAACAGGAAGCTAATTTTGAGCACGTCGTAAATAAAAAAATTAGTGGCTTCTGCCAGATAAATATTTACCTCAGTGCCAAAAATATATTTCGTCACACTTGCAGAAAAGACTGACAGTGGGTAAAAAATATCCATTCTCAGCGCTGATCCCCGCAGTTGCAATTGTTAGTGCAATTATTTTTAGAACATGATGGTGAGAGTAGTTGTTTGAGTTGGTCAAGGTTAGGCACTTTACCCACCAGTACTGGATGGTGATTCACAGTTAGCACCGGGCTACTTAGCAAACCCATACGCACAATTTGGGAAATATCGGTAATATACTTAACCTGAGCTTCTAAGTTGAGCTGCTCAACCGCCAATTTGGTCAATTCAAAAAGTTTTTTACAGTTGGCACAACCTGAACCCAAAACTTGGATGATCATATAGTGTCCTTTGCCAAAGAAAAAATACATTTGGTCACTCGCTCACCCTCTGCTGTCAGGCTATAAAATACTTTTCTGCCTTGCTTATGGTTTTCAATCAAATTCAGAAACTTAAGATCTGCCAAGTGGTGTGAAATCAAACTTTGAGACATGTTGAGGTGATCAATAATTTCGCAAACGCAATGCTTGCTATGCTGAAGTAAACACAAAATTTGCAGGCGACTTTCATCCCCAACCAGCTTAAGCAGCTGTGAAAGAGTTTGAATTTGGTTGAACTTTAAGGTATTAACACTACAGCAATTATATGAACTCATGTTCATGTATTATGAACTGAGCAAACCAGTTGTCAACCTGAGTAAAGTACTCTTAAACGACAAAATTGATTTTATTCCTTGATCTAATTTAACTAACCTTAATAAAAAAGGCCATTGTCAGGGCCTTTTTAGATTGTTCCGACTCGCAGACGACGTTGCTACCTACTTCAGAGTAGAAATCAATTCTGGAAACTTTCTTTTTGCTAGTTCCCAAGCGGCTATAGCCTCGATTCCAACCTCTTCTTCCAGCTCATGAAGTGCTGTTTCAACAATAGATATGTAACTTTTTTCCATTCTGCCGGCTGGCAATTGGATAAGAATGTCGCCAATTCCACAACTTCCTGACTAATGGCGACTTGTGGCTGGAAGCTGCGGGGAAAATAAAAAAATTACTCGGCGGCGACCAGCTCCTTACTTCACCGTCACGCTTTTAGCCAAGTTTCGCGGCATATCGGGATCCAGCCCCTTCTCCATTGTGAGGTAGTACGCTAACAATTGAGCCACCACCGCGTTTGGAATACAGGTGGCCTCGCGAGCATCGGGAACCTCAATGAAGGCGTCAAAAACAGCTTGGGGCTTACTCGCAATACCCACGATGTACCCTCCGCGCGCCTTGACTTCCATTGCGCCTGCCAAGTTCGCTTCGAATGTTTCGTCGTCTGGCAGAAAGACAAGGCAGGGAGTGCCCTTCTCAACTAATGCCAGCGTGCCGTGCTTGAGCTCACCGGTGGCCAAGCCCTCCGCATGGATATACGACACCTCTTTAATCTTGAGAGCTGCTTCTAAGGCCAGCGGATACGACACGCCGCGACCCAGGCAATACATGTGTGCCGAGTTTTTCAACCTGACTGCCAAATCGTGGATGGCCTTAACTGAGGTTTCTGAGAGAACGTGCTCAATAACCTCTGCGGCTCGCGCAACAACTGTCTTGCCCTCTGCAAGCCGGTCGTCATACGCATACGCCAACAAAACCAGGTGCGCAAGTTTTGCCGTAAACGCCTTGGTGGATGCCACCGCCCGTTCGGGGCCCGCTCCCAACAGTATTTTTTCGTCCGCCAAACGATACAAAGATGAGCCCAACACATTAACCAACGCAAGTATCTTGATTCCGTCCTGCTTCACCCGTTTGAGCGGTTCGAGAATATCCATTGTCTCACCAGACTGCGAGAGTGCCATCACTATACCGCTCTGAACCCGTGCGCTAGCGTTGTATGAAAACTCACTGCCCACAGCCCAACTCACAGACTTGTGTGCAAGTTTTGAAAGTAGGTAGTAGCCAATCTGACATGCGTGCGCAGCACTGCCGCACCCAATCAGATTCACCTTAGTTGCAGCCTTCAGCGAGTTCGAAACGGCCTGGGTCTGCACGGAAGCGGAAGCAGCAATGGCAGCCACAACTTTGGGTTGCTCATAAATTTCCTTGAGCATAAAGTGGGCATATTTTCCTTTTTCAGTCTGAGCACTGTCCCACTCAAGCCGTTGGCGTTCAAATGGCTTGCTGCGTCCTGAGACCGCGTCAAAAACCTCAATCGAATCCGCCCGAACTATGGCCATTTCTTGGTCTTCAAGAAAGTACACGTCTTTTGTGTGCACAAGTAACGCAGCAGGATCACTGGCTATATAGTTCTCGTTCTCGCCAAAACCCAAAACCAGAGGTGAGCCGTTGCGTGCAGCCACCAAAGTGCGGTCGGCTAGGTTTACGGCAATGAGGGCATTTAGTCCTGCCATGTCTAAAAACGCGGCGCGCACCGCTTCAAAGAATGACATTGTTTTGGCCAGATCTTCAATTACATGTGCGATGACTTCGCTGTCGGTCTCAGAGATAAAAGTGTGGCTTTTTGAGATCAGTGCGTCTTTGTGAAGCTGATAATTTTCAAAAATTCCGTTATGGACGACCGCGATGTGTCCACTGCAGTCCAGGTGCGGATGGGCATTCAATTGTGTAACCCCACCGTGCGTTGCCCACCTTGTGTGACCCAAGGCTAGCGTGCCCTCAGGCAGATCAGCTGCCGATCCATCGCCAATTTTCCCAACGTTCTTTTTCAGCGCAATCTCTGAACCTGACGCAAGAGCGGATGACGGGAGCACTGCCACGCCCCAGCTGTCATACCCTCGATACTCAAGGCGTTTGAGTCCATCAAGCACTAGATCGGCCGCACGCTGATTTGTACCGCTATATCCAAAAATTCCACACATAGGTGCTCCTTACGAAAAAAACTAATTGATGAAAAAAGTGATTAAATAAAAGAAGTAAGCCAATTTGGATACGTCTTTGGCCCGACTCTTACGAGTTGGTTTTTAACGTTCCATAATGATGCTCGACAGCACCAGAGGGTCTCCGCAGATACCATCCCATTTTCACAAGACGTCCGAGTGTCCAAATGAACCCCTCTTCCTCGTATCCCTCGCCGAAGCGAGGGCCACACGCTCTAAGAACTTACGTTTACTTCTGGGGCCTCCCTTCTGCTGTGCGTTGCAAAAAACGCCAACGAGTAATAGTATAACCCAGTTGGGTGAGTATAATTAAGCCGCGCACTCAAGCTGCGGGGAAATCAAAAAAAAACTTAATCATCTGCGAGCTGAGCTCTTTTTCGCTAGCGCCTTCTCGTACGTCTCAATTCTATCTCGAGTTGCTCCAATTAAATGAATTTGTTGCCAAATTTTTCCTTCATCGCCGGTTCTTTCCGTATCCGGACCATGATTTTGCATATTCGCGAGGTGGGGATATTCCGCTGCCAATTGCAAATAGTAGGCTAATTTCTTCTGGAAGATTGCTAGGTTGTGTTCGCAATCAGCCACACTTTGATCTGGCAAAGGTAATGCTATTTCTTTATCAATCATGACCAGATTATACACCGACAAAAAAGGCGGTTTGGTGCGAATGCGCCGGGGATATTGGCCTATCAAGCTTGAAAAAACGTCTTCATCCTTCCCTGCAAGACAGAGTATCAAAAATAACAACACCATATTGCTTAGATATGCCAATGTTATCATCAAAATTATCGAGCGATAACTGGCGCGATTTCAGAATATTGTTCAAAACTGCCCTTGCAGCAGTTAATACTGCTAGAGCTAAAATCATTCGTTATCATTACTTGAGCAACAAGATCTCCAATTTGAGTGCTAGGGGCAAATCGAACTCCTTTTATTTTAAGTAGCGCTTCCTTTTTGCGAGTGTCAGCCATAACCTTTTGTATCGGAACGTGTTTAGGTCTTTTCAAAATGAGCGTTCTACCCTTCTCGATAGTCCATGGCATCACTCTGTCAAAGACCATGCCTGGAACAAAATATCTCAAATCCTCCATTTGGGCGGGAATTGTTGAAACATTGTGCTCAAGTACTTCAACTTCTTCTCTTTTAAGCACTAACTCCCCAGACCCATAGGTGCCAAATTTAAATTCATCATCTGGTGAAGTTTCAATGCCAATCATACCATCTACAACAGAACCAAATGCGATTGTTACATCATCGATGAGAATGCCGTCTTGAGAAATTCCTGTAGCGAGTGCGTTTCTCAAGTTAGTTTGAGCAAGATACATAAGTCGCAGTACATCATCAATTGGTTTTTCTTGTAGAATGTTCATCAGTGGTCGTAACTTAGCAATGAATGATTGCCTGTAAGTTTCTGCTTGAGAGCTCGTGGTTCTTGCCCTGATTACATTAAGTTCGTCCATAAGTGAAAATTTATGGAACGAAGGTGCCAGTATGCTCATAAAGTCATTTCTCAGAAAGAGTTGTTCGCCTCCATCAGTCATCACAAGCCATGCCCCAACAGGATCTGTATATATAATGTTCCGCTCCTCAGTTTCAACTAGGTCTTGACCTAGATGTGCCAGGTACTGTTTTGGTTGATTGCCAATCTGTCCCGTCCAAATAAAAGCAGCGCCACTGCTATTGGCTCTCACTTGTAAGCCTTGCTCAGTCACTTTGAGGATCACATATGGTTCCCTGCGCATTGTCGTACCAGTTTTCTCAAGTTCCCGAACGCTCTGGACGGCGCCCAATCGGTCAGCGTCAACACCAGACATCGCTCCATCACAAAGAATAATTTGCTTACGATCAGGAGATATTGAGCATACGTCTCCCTGCAAATGTACCGGCACATTTTCCGCGCCAATTTGCAGTATCAATGGTTCGTTTAATCTAACCTGCTTATTAAGTTCTATTTGCCCTAATCTATCGCCGACAGCTTCTGTATTCATCACTGTTATATGATATCAAAATATCAAAAAAAGAGTTAATCCTGTTAGGCATTAAAAATGCCAATTTTAGAGTTTTTTAGATTGTTGCGGGACTTAGGCCTTCCGCACATGATTCGGGAACTTCCTCGCTTGGAGCTCGGTCAGAGTCAGCGACTCAGGAATCATTCACAAAATCAATAGCTAGCCTGCTTCAGTCCCTCTAACCACCCGAGTATTCTGATAAATATGAGCCTTGTGCCTACTACTCTAATGCGCAGTAGACCAAAATAATTAGGGTCAAAAACCTCTTGCTTAGACTTCGAGCTTTGGTAATAAGGAGTTTGAAACTGTGTGGTTGGAATCTTAAGCAGTTTTGACCAGTACAGTTGAACAGCGGTTATGTTTTGCCTATAAATCTCATTTATTTGAACTCTAAGACGTATGTCTGCCTTTGTTATTTCGCAATACGTCTTAATCCATTTAAGCCACTTTTGTATCATTATTGGATCACTATTTACGAATCCGAGAGAGTGATCTTTTTTAAATCCCTCTGCCCAATACAACGCGAGTCCTAGTATAAAAAAGGAGTCAGTTTTTTTCAATTCAATTTCATTTTTTGCCTGCAAAAAGATTTTTGATTCTCGTTGATTTTTTTGATGTTTTTGTTTTTCAATAAATTTATTACGGCCCTGAAAAAGTTTACACTTGTGTTTTGAAGCGATGTTATCTCTTTGTATCTCCGATAGTTTCACTTCTTTCACCCACAACTGAGTTGTAGAAAGAGATATATTCAATTTTCTTGATATTTCTCTTAAAGTTTTACCTTGTTCTCGAAGACTTTTTGCTTGATCTCTTTTTTCAGTACTATATGTGATCGGCATATATTGTATATTAATAAGAGTTCGATAAAATGTCAAAAGAAAAACCGCTGTTAAGCGGTTTTTCAAGTTTGCGGGACTAGGAGTCGGACCTAGCCTGTGAGATTATGCGATCGGTTTGCTCCAGTTTCCTGGAGTGTCGGACTATCTCTTATCGAGCAATGCTCGATCCTGACGTATAGTCTCTACGGATTCCATCTGTTGTTTTACAACAGCAAATGGTCTTTCCTCGGGATTGCCATTCCGAAATTCGGAAGAAGGTTTCCCCGATATAGTCAAGTTTCACCCTCATAAATGAGGAGTGGCCCAGTATGTTAAGCCTCACGTGCACCGTACACTATCCCGCGCGATGCTGAATCAGCGCCTGCAACCACCAAGTGATTCCAGGAAGACTGTAGTATAAACGCTTTGTGGCAGTTAGTCAAAATTTTGGTATAATTGCGCAGCTAAACTTAAGATGGCAAGGTAGCTCAGTTGGTTAGAGCATGGGATTCATAAACCCAAGGTCGAGAGTTCGAATCTCTCCCTTGCTACAATTTTTATGGGGATGAGTCTATCCCCACCTCAGCATCCTTCTCAAACCCCAAAACCAGACTTCCAAGGGAAAAAACTTGCGCACCAGGAAGTAACTGAACGTATCCACGCCAATTGAGCTACGCAGCGGAGGCCTTTCTGACTCAACCAACTTGACCAACAAGCGTGCCACCCGCAGTGGGTCAAACAGTGGCGCCAACGCCCCATGTTTGGCGTGCTCTTTGCCAGACTGAATGGTGGAGCGAAACGATTCCAGCAGTGGCGCATAGACTGAGTCGGCAGTTTGAGCGGTGACCTTTTTATTTTTGGTAAAGCTGGTCATAAATGTGCCGGGTTCAACCATCGCCACCTGGACGCCGAATGGTTTGGCTTCAAAATACAGAGCCTCTGTCAAAGCCTCAACTGCGTGCTTAGTGGCCGAGTAAACTCCATAGAGCGGAAACGGCACTTTGCCCAAAACCGAACTCAGGTTGATGATCGTGCCCGAGCGCTGCGCTCGCAGCTGGGGCATGACCGCCTTGATCATGCGCAAGACGCCAAAAACGTTGACCTCGAACTGCTCCTTAGCCTCCTCGACTGTGAAATCCTCAACTGGTCCCAGAAATCCGAAACCGGCGTTGTTGATCAGTACGTCCAGCCTACCACTCTTTCGCAGTACTATTTGTACGGCTGCATCAACTTCTTTTTGCTTGGTCACATCCAAAACTACCAGTTCAATCTGGGCGCCACCAAGTTGCTTGAGTTCTTTGACCCGATCTGCCGCCAAATCGCGAACTCCGGCGTAAACCATGTGTCCCCGCTCCACTAATAGCTGAGCCGTCAGCCAACCAAAACCAGAGCTACAACCAGTAATTAAAACCACTTGACTACGCACCTTAAACCTCCATTTCCTGTAAACTTTTGATAGATAAAGAAAAATCAACATCGCCCAAGCGGTCGAGGTCAAACTCGACCAACGGCGTGACCAAGTCGGCATTCTGGCGAAAGGGCGCGTGCCAAGCTGCGTCCTTGTGTGGATACCGCTCAATTAAGTCGGCCATTCGCGTCTCAAAATTCTCAATTCCCCGCGGCGTAACCACGCTGTCGGCATACTCGACCGCCCGGGTGGCCCAGGAAACATCGCCGTTGCCGACAAACATCCGTTTCATGCCGTCAATGGTGTCTAGGATGGCTGGCCCTTCTTTAAGAATCAGGGGCTGATTCGGCGAGATTAGTTCCACAATAATAGCCCGGGTGGCTGTGTGCACGTCCGATCCATACTTAGCTTGAAATTGATCTTGGACCACCAACCACCGCTGGGCATCTGGCTCCAGCTCGCCCAGAAACGGGCGCTTGAACTTGAGAATATTGCCCATGTCGTGCAAGAGCGCGGCCAGGGTTGCCGCCTGCCACTGGACAGCAGGACCGACCCAGTGAGCCTGCAATAACTTGACCACAGCCGCAACCTGGAGCTGGTGACGCTGAAGGTTGGGCGGAATCTGGTAGTTTTGGTATACTGTGGCGATGGTCATACAGGATCTAGTCTATGCAGTTTGATAGCAAAAACAAGTGGTACACAGGGCTGATTTCGGCGCCGGGTGTGAGTAGCTATTTGGTGGGACGAAACGGGTCGGTGGAGAACTTATTGGCTACCCCGCCTCTTCACGCCACCGCTCGTGTGCGCATGGAGCAAGTTCATGGTGCAGGAGTGGCGGTGGTGGACCAGCGCACCACCGCGCTGGAAACTACCATACCCGCAGTCGATGCAGTGTTGACTCAATTGCCAGGAATAACTTTGGAGGTGCGAGTGGCAGATTGTTTGCCGATTTTGCTCTGGCATCCATTAGGAGTCATCGGCGCGGTCCACGCAGGTAGACGAGGCACGCAAGCTGGTGTACTGAAGCAAACTCTACAACGGCTAAGCGAGTTAGTGGGGAACCTGGATGGCCTCAAGGTCTGGCTGGGGCCGGCTATTTGCCAAGCACACTATCAAATCGACAAGGAACAAGACCTGCACTACGATTTACTAGGAGAAAATCTCAAACAGCTGGCTGAGCTCACCAGTGGCCAGCAAATCGAGGTAAGCAATACTACCTTGTGTACAGTCTGCAACAATGACCAGTTTTACTCATACCGCAAGGAAGCGACAGAAAGTAGAAATTACGCGTTTTTACTTAATCACGCCCGTGAGTAGCTGCACACCGCGAGGGTTAGTAATTTGAGGTTAATAAGCTTGTGTGGTACACCATTCAAATAGATTAATCTGTCGCGAGTTTTCTGTATCCGACATTACCAATTTTTAATCCGTATTGGAATTTTGCCCCAATCGTCATCAAAAAAGGAACGAGAGGATTGTGCTGGTGCTTTGCCCTGAAAATAGTCGCTTTCCCGTGGAGTGCTTAGGGATGTTGCTGACTTCGATAGTGAGCTATTTCCTACCTCAGATCCGTTCCATATATTTTGCAGGTGATTAAGCGAGAACTTAGGCTCCCAGTTATCAGGTTGAAACTCTTGGATATTGCGCGGAATTACACAGTCCCGATCATCTTTATTAGTGCCAAGCTTTTCGAAATGGTGCTCTACAACGAACCAAAGCATATAGGCATAAAAGTACATTTGAGTCATAACTCGCTCCAAACTTTTTTCCAAGTTGGGAAATGGGTCTGCCACAGGCATGAGTAAAACATCATATGCGCGCTCAAAAACGAAAGGTGGTACATCATCGAGATCCGTTAGAACCAGTACGATGGTGGTGGGGGTAATATCTTCTGGTTCAAGTATATGTATTTCTTTATCAGTAATAGTTATATTTAGCCGTTTTTCGATAGATTCAACCACCGTAGGATGCAGAGTTGTCCTTCCCGAGTCTGGTGGGCGAGCTCCAGCCCTAATTACGTGAAGATTTGGGAAACGATCCCTTGCGAATGCTTGCTCGGCTCCATTTCGACCGGCACCTTGTTGGTCTAACGAACATAGGTCCACATTTTTTGACATTGCAGCGAATTATACATGATAAAAATAGTTGCTTGATCAGTAAATCATAAGTATTCACTCAGTGTCTTTAATTTAGACCACTCGGCTCAAAGGTATTACTAGTTTCGCCTATCATTTTTGTAGTTAGGCACTAAAAAGCGCCCCGTGCCGGGGCGCCTTCTTGAATTTCCATTAGGGGGAACAGCCGCGCCTGCGGCGCGGCCATCCCCCATCAAATACCTACATCATGCCACCCATGTCTGGAGCACCTGCATGTGCGTGAGCTTCTTCCTTCTTAGGGGCGTCGGTCACGAGACACTCGGTGGTCAAGATCATCGAGGCCACACTGGCGGCGTTTTGCAATGAAGCAATTGCCACTTTAGCAGGCTCAATAATTCCCGCGGCCACCATGTCGCCGAACTCATTGGTCACAGCATTGAAACCAAAGCTGGGATCGTTCTTTTCGGCCACAGTCCGGGCTACCCATCCAGCATCAACGCCGGAGTTGCTAGCCAACATGCGCAGGGGCTCTTCAGCCACCTTGGCAATTACATCCACGCCGATTTGCTCGTCTGCAGAACTGACTTTGATGTTCTTGAGCACCTTGGCTGCCTGCAGGAGCGTCACGCCACCGCCGGGGATGATGCCTTCTTCAATTGCAGCTCGAGTCGCCTCTTTGGCGTCTTTAACTCGCTCCTGAAGATTCTTCATCTCAATTTCGGTGGACGCACCAACTTGGATGACGGCTACGCCACCGGTAAGCTTGGCTTTGCGCTCTTCCAGCTTGTCTTTGTCAAAGTCTGATGTGGACTTGTCAATCTCAGCTTGAATTTGAGCAACTCGTGCATCAATATCAGCTTGAGTACCCTTGCCGCCCACAATTCTGGTGGTGTCCTTAGTGGAACGCACCGAATCAGCATGGCCGAGGTCCTCCATGACCACATCTTTGAGCTGTCTGCCGGTATCCTGTGAAATATAGTTAGCACCAGTCAGCACCGCAATGTCTTGCAGCATGGCCTTACGTCTGTCACCGAACCCGGGAGCCTTGACCGCGAGGACTTTGAATGCGCCGCGCAACTTGTTGACCACCAGGGTGGTCAGCGCTTCGCCATCAACATCGTCCACAATCAGAACCAAACTCTTGCTCACCTGGACCAATTTCTCCAGCATAGGCAAGAGATCTTGGATACTTGAGACTTTATAGTCTGACACCAAGATGAATGGGTCTTCAATCACGGCTTCCATGTGATCGGAGTCTGTTACGAAATATGCTGATGCATAGCCCTTATCAAACTCCATACCCTCTTTGTGATCAATGGTGATGTCCATGGTTTTGCCTTCTTCCACTTCAATCACGCCGGTTTGACCAACGAGCTCAAGTGCTTCGGCAATCTTCTTACCAATCTCCTCGTTTTGGGCGGAAATAGTAGCCACTTTTTCCCAGTCAGATTTTTTGACTGGCTTGGCCAAGCGGCGAATTTCTGCCACCATGGCGTCAACGGCTTTGTCGATGCCTTTTTTCATGAGCATAGGGTTGGTGCCGGCAGTCACGTGTTTCATGCCGTGCATGCTAATTTTCTGGGCTAAAAGTGTGGCGGTGGTGGTACCGTCGCCAGCAACGTCATTGGTTTTGGAGGCGGCCTCTTTAACCAGCTGCGCGCCCATGTTCTCGAACTTGTCTTCCAGCTCGATCTCCTTGGCCACACTTACGCCGTCATGCATCACGGTCGGAGCGCCCCAAGCTTTGTCCAAAGCCACGTTACGTCCTCGAGGTCCGAGGGTAACTGTAACTGCTTGAGCTAGTTTATTGATGCCCGCGAGCATCTTTTGGCGAGCGTCGTCGCCGAACTTAAGTTGTTTGGCTGCCATAGTTGTTCTCCTTTACTTAATTATTGCCATGATGTCCTCAAACTTGAGGAATTGGTACTCGGTGTCGCCAATTTTGAAGTCATTGCCACCCCACTTTTTGTAGATGACCATCTGCTTGGCTTTGACGGGGCACTCGACTTTAACACCATCGACCATGGTGGCGGCTCCCACAGCCAGGACAGTGCCATGCTGAGGCTTTTCTTCGTGGCTATCTGGCAAGTAAATGCCTGAAACCGTTTGCTTCTGTGAGGAAGCGGGTTCTACTAGAACATACCCTGGTAGGGGTTGGAGTTGTGACACTGAAAGCGGTGCTGTCATATGTCCTTTCTTTTGAAGAAGTGCTTACTTTGTACAATGCTGAGCAGTCGTCTTGAAGAGCTCTGATTGTACGAGAGACCTAGCAACTGTGCAATGGGGTGTTAGCACTTAGTGCTGACTACTGCTGAACTAGCAGTATAGTACTAAGAGTGCTAGTGAGTGTCAAGGGGGACTAATGTACAACCAATAACGATCCATCTGGGCCAATAACTGGAGTTCCCCAGACTGCCTGATCTGCCTGATCGTTCTGGTCTGAACCAACAAACGATTGCTGACGCAACAGACTGAGAAGTATATCAATTTGGGAAGTCTCAGCTGGTTCTAGAAACTGAGCTAGGTTGTAGTGCAATTGAGTTGTAGCATTTGCCACTTCTTCACTATTTTCGCCATTATCAGAGACGAGACCTGAGAGCTTACTAAAATTCTCCTGAACAGAAAGGGGTAAATCAGTGTAATGGTTGTTGAATTTTTCTTTTATCAATTCAAAAATTACATTCACATAAACGTGTCTTCCCTCAAGAATTAACGCCAGATCATTCGGCCTGTCATCTCTAGTTAGGGCGATCACTGGCACAGAAACTTCCCCAGATCCATCAAGGCCTTCAGCTCGGGCGGCTGACAGTAAGGCTTCCATCATGTCAGCATCTATCAGGTTGTCGTAGTTATACTGTGGTTTTTCGACTTTATAGAAAATTTTTGGTTGTGTTTCGCCTTCAGAACTTTCGTCTTCAGAAACAATTCGCGTATGCACAAGCTTGCCGTCAATTTCGTCCAGCTTATAGCGTAGAGTGACCTTTGGATCAACAAGTGAAATATAGACTTCACTGTTGTCTTCGTTAATTTTTACATTTATAGCCTGCACTGAAACTTTGTGATCCCCAGCTTGTTCCCACTTTGGATCGTTCAGACTATCAATCACTTCATTATATCGCACGTCGTTTTCAAAAACTGCCTCTTTCGGTACAACATCAGCGTCAAGTTGGCTGAGGTGCGGCTCCACCTCTTGCTCGAATTCACGACCTGGGATAATAGAATCAAGCTTATCATCGATTTCAACCTGAGCAATTTGAGCAGTAGTACTTACTGTATCTCTGATTTTTCCTGGGAATAAAATTTCGGTCGCCAAGGCTAAAAATAAGGCAGCATTTCTCAAAACCTTCAAAGGCTTTTTATCCCTCTCTTTGAGAGCTTCCTGAATCTTCTCCAATGTCAATTTAGTCTTGAGTGTAGCTAGCTGAATTTTTACCTCTTGAATGTTTGCCTCATTCCCTGGGTATTTTCCCAAAGCATCAAGCATATCTTGTGCAATCATCATTGAGCGCGTAAGTTCGTTAACATAACGAATGAGGTCCCGGGTTGGTGTACTAGGAGACAAGTTGGCAAGTTCAGCAACCTGTTCTATCATGCGAGCTAGCTGCGCGGAAAACATTGGCACCTCTCGCTCAGAGTCTGCAGGCTTTTTTTCATCATCTTGTTGAGGCATGGTCTTGTCGGCTGGGCGTTGTTCTTGAATCATAGCGCATATTTTCGCATACTTATAATTGCAAGTAAATGAGCTGTACGCGCCACATATTTCCACCTGCAACCTATTTTACTTTGCGTAGAGCTGCTTAATAACCTGAGCTAGTTCAAGAGCGTCCTGCTTTTTAGGATTTTGTGCTACTGACGTACCTCATTCATGTTGACTTTGTCCTGCGTCACTTAACTGATTGATAACAGCAAGCAAACCCTGCATGCCCACTTTGTACTCTGCTTCAGTTCCGTTCTCAGGGAATAAGGTTAACAAAGAGTTTGCCAAGTTTTTTGCTTTACCAATTGAAATTTTGCCCACTTCTAAATTTTCCAACAATAATAATGTGATCGTCGTCAGTTTATTTTTTAACTCCTCATATAGCTGGGCGTTCGCAACGGTCATATTCGCACCTTGATTTGCAATACACTTGATAAACGATATGCATGACAATAGCACTTTTACTGTTTAAAGACCAGTAACTGGTCGAAGTGACTCAAAAAAACAGGGATAAAATTTAATCTTGCACCACGGCGGTCAGCACCGGCTCCTGGTGCACCTGCATCGGCTCTGGGTGGCGAACCACTCGTACCTCGCTGAGGAGGAAGCCTTCACACTCGAGGCCTTTGTTTTGAAAATTGCGTGACAGTTCATCCTTGACCACCTGCTCCACACCGCTGCGGTTTTGAGTGATTTCTTCCAGATTCAACTCTGAGAAAATCCGGCCAATGGCACTTCTGGAAAATGGCCGCACAACTTTGGAGACCACGTTTTCGCCAATACTCTCCCACAACTCGGGGGCGTTTTTGCGGTCAATCCGGAACAGGACCGAGCCTTCGACCTGAATATCCCGACCTTCTTTGGTGGTGGTCATGATGGGGCTATCGCCCAAGGCTTCTTTGTTGGAACTAAAATCAAAACCACCGCGGATGGAGTACTCTAAAATCTGAGCATTAAACAACTTGGCAATCTGCCAAAAGGGAATTTTAAAATGCAGACCTGGGCCCCAAACTCGAGGTAACACCCCGCGGCCGCGGTCGTAGACACAAGCTACGTGTCCAGGAGGGACAGAAATGAAAAAGCCACCCACGACCTCGTCAACCAAAAATGACACGACCAACTTATCAAATTCCATAGCGAGGTATATTGTACACTACTTTACGTCCACCACCACTGACTCGGCTTTGGGCTGGCCTTCGGCGGCGGCGGCTTCCTTAGCCTCAACCTTTTCTTTGTAGTCATTAAGTTTTTGCCATGTCACCCGGATAATTAGTAGCACAATGCTGAAAATGAGTGTGGTAATCACAAACAACTTTTTGCCTGCGGGCAAGCCCATGAATATGACAAAGGATACTAGCGGCAGAACTAGCTGCATCCGGGCCACTTCGCCACGTGACGATTTGTAGGGCGAACTGAGCATGGACAAGGTCTCAAAAACAAAAATTAAACCAGATTGAATCAAATTGAGCACCAAGTGCGGGTGCGTTAGATCATAGGTACCCATAAAAAAGAGGTTAAACGGCAAATGCACATCTGGCATAAAGCTGTAAATAAGATGGATGTCTTCTCCAGCCAAACCATGGGCAAAAATCTTCCACAGCATAATGGCAATCACTACCTGGATAAACAAGTTAGCCAACTCTGAAATGAGAATGCGGCGATTGATCTTGAGGACTTTTTTCTTTTCTCGTTCCAGTCGAATAGGATCATGACCAAATGCATCTTCGATAGCCTTAACCTCTTCAGCAATCTTGCGCCGCTCTGGCTCAGTTCTGGTACTGGACAGAGACAGTGGCAGGAGCATGAGTCTGATGACAATGGTCAGCAAAATAACCGCTATGCCCATATCTGGCTTGCCGGTAGCCACATCCATTGCCCAGTAAAAAAAGACCAGAACGTTGAAGAAGGGCTGGTAAACAGCCACCATAAATAAATGAATGAGCAGATCAATCATGAGTTACCCCACTATCCCTTGAGCCGTTGAGCGTCCTGAGACAGGTGTTCAAGCATATATACCGCTTCTCGCAGTGAAACCAGCAGATCTTGTGATAGCTCGAGAGTTTCATCGTCCAGGCGAATACCATCAAAGAGCTGGTTTGAGTCATCGATCATGGTGTCAAATGATTCTTGAACCATGTCGCCGTGATCGCGGAACCACTTGCGCCGCTCCTGTGTGGGCATGATCATAATTCTCTCGAGAACAGTGGTGATTTGCTTGATCTCTCGTGCTTTTAAGAATAACGAGAATTTGTCTTTGGTATCTTCAACTTTGCCCGCGCGAGAGCTAGCTGAGACAGATGCGGTGACCGAAAAAGACGTTTTTTTTGACATTGAGCCCCCATTCTACTACAAATCGAGCAAAAAGGTAGCCAAAGGAGCAGGTATAATACCAAGAAATGCACATTCTTGATCTGGAACTTACACCGACTCAGTCGGCCCTAGAAACAGCCCGCAGTGTGTTGGCAGCAGGGGGGTTGATTATATTTCCCACCGAAACCACATATGGCGCTGGTGTGGACGCCACCAATCAGGAGGCGGTCAATAAATTGCTGGCGTACAAATCCC
>CAZSHY010000024.1:16469-17161 GCA_964607125.1 uncultured Pseudomonadales bacterium
TGAAGGTAAACCACTTTCTATCGCTGTGGCTTCTGAGTCGGAGGCCGCCAAGTACGTTGATATCAATCCACAAGCACATGCTCTTTATGTTCAGTTTTTGCCTGGCCCAGTCACGGTAGTTTCCAAGAGTCTTGGCAAAGTGGCTCAGGGAGTGGCCTCAGAGTTTGAAACACTCGGCGTGCGCATTCCTGACTATTCATTCATGCTCGAGCTTTGTGCCAGCTACGGCAAACCCATTACTGCCACCAGTGCCAATGGTAGCGGTGAAAAAAGACCGTACTCAGTTGCAGATATTTTGGCTGGATTATCAGAAAAACAAAAGTCGTTGGTAGACTTAGTCCTCGATGCAGGCGAGCTACCTCACAACCCACCTTCAACTGTGATTGACACGACCCTATCAGCGCCAGTGACACTGCGGAGTGGCTCAATAAACTTGGGTGGCGCAGCGACTGATCGCCTCACTTCAGGTAGTGAAGCAGATACTCGCAACATTGCCGGCCGGCTACTCCTCAAGCACTGGGATGATATCCGCGAGCGAGGTTTACTGGTCACACTGGATGGCGCCCTGGGCATGGGCAAGACCATTTTTGCCAAAGGTGTGGCTACTTTTCTACAAATTCAGGAAACTGTTGCCTCGCCCACCTACACCTACATTGAGGAGTACGCATTTACCCGACACCAGACACAAGGCA
>CAZSHY010000025.1:0-16097 GCA_964607125.1 uncultured Pseudomonadales bacterium
AGAAGCTTTTATTTTGGCTCATCCTGATCTCTTCCGCGACGGCGATGTCTTCACCGCCTGTCCTGAGTGCGAAAACGGAGGTCCCGGTGATCCGCGCATGACTGGCGATGCTGCAGGTTTCCGTAAGTTTTTAATTGACGAGCACGACATGATGGCTCGCGCATTCGCGACCATAAAAAAGGATGTCATTTTCAACTACAACTCCATGAATGGCGATGTCGCCAAGTTGATTATGGACCCGGCTACCACCACTGCATTGGGCGGAATTGTCACGGTTGATCACTACGTGAGTACACCGGGTAAATTGGCCGCTGATTTGGTTGCGCTGGCAGAATCTAGCCAAGGCTCAATTGTTTTGGGTGAGTTTGGTGCGCCAATTCCAGATATCAACGGTGAGATGACGGAGGCAGAACAAGCCAAATGGATCACTGACGCGCTGATTGCTATAGCCCCGCTCAAGCAAATCGTCGGTATCAGCTACTGGACCAATCAAGGCGGCTCAACCGCATTGTGGAACGAGAATAGCACCCCTCGCGCGGCTGTCGCCGCGCTCACCTCCTTTTTCACGCCGTCGTTGCTCCATGGCAAAGTTACCTCAACCACTGGCGAGCCCTTACCAGGTGTAACCGTGAGTACCAAAGAACGAACCACTGTGACCGATGCCGAAGGTGCTTATGTCATACCTTATGTGGAGCCACAGGGAAATCTGACTGCCAGTTTAGCCGAATACGGCACAGTTTCTGTACCCATCCGCGATCTACCCCAGAATGCAGTAGTCATGTTGCCCGAGCCAGACAGAAGTTGGTGGGGCAGCCTGACGCATTGGTTTGTCAGATACTCCCGAGCGCTAAAACATTTGTTCATTTAACATTCTCCCTCGCGGGCTCCTGCCCCGCGCACCCGGCCTTTTTCTATATCAAAATGTTGCTTATTATGGCAAATCAGCGTATAATGCCGCCTACAAAACTGTCCACCCTAATTTATAGCGAAAGCAACTATGAAAAGATCGTTCGCCATCGCCCTTTTTACTTTAAGCCTCTTTTTCGGTCTGAGCGCAGGCTCGGCAAATGCTGTTCAAAACTTGACGCCTCCTGCATTTTCCTTTTGCCCCGCACCCGGTGGCACGATCATAGCCAGTTACACCGATGGCACACATGGTGTACCAGGTAATGTTACCAGCTATTCTGGCAGTGACACAGTCTTTCAACTCAATGAATCACAAGTAGTCCAGTGTCTGTGTCCACCCAACTCACAAGGTATTCAAACCTGGTGGTGGAAAGTGGGAGAAGTCTCAGATGAAACGCGCAACCAGCTCGCCGCACAAGGCTGGGTGTTTGTGCCAAACGGTAAGCTCTGGGGTTTGTCAGATTCTGCATACTTTGCCAAGAACACTGCTTACAGCTGCGCTGGTACAGGCGGTGGTGATAACGGTGGTAATGGTGGCAACGGGTCAAGCAGCTCTTCAAACAGCTCGGGTGATTCCGGAGTCGGCGGCGTGACTAACAACAATCCTGGCCAAGTTCTAGGTGCCTATGCAGCAACTGGCAGTAGTGAGCAAATTTTCTTATTTGCCGGCGCAGCAATTGCTTTGTTAGCCTTGTCCTGGATTTTACAAAGAGCAACCAGGTAATCATTATCATGATCCGTGCTACTCTGTTCACCAAACTCAGTAGATCAATCGCTCGCTTAGCTTTGGTACTTTCTATTTTAAGTTTTGGCGGACTTGGGCTACTTTTGACGCAACGATATTGGCCCAACCATTTTCCAGAATTAGCCGCGCCCGTTGCGGCTGTGTCTGATTCCCGACCTGTATTACTCACCTATCCACAACTAAATTTAGCTTTGCCAATTATTCCTGCTCACAAAGAAGACCAGGAATGGCAGGTTTCGCCCAAAAACTTGTCTGCCATCGCGCCCGCCCAGATAGATCATGGTTATATCATTTACGGCCACAATTGGCCCAAACTCTTGGGACCACTACACAAAGCTGCTATTGGCGATCAGTTCACCATTACTTCAGCGGATGAACAAGTGATTGGCTATCGGGTAGTTGGATTAAGTACGATAAGACCCGATCAGGACACAGTTTTGCATCAGGTACCCAGCGACCATGTGCTTTTGTATACCTGCACCGGGTTTTTCGACCGCTCCCGACTACTGTTGATTGGTGAAGAAATTTAATTTCCATTCCCAGCTCTTTTGTTTGTCTTAACCCATCCTTAATCTTGGCTTGTTAATATGGGGTCATAAACAAAAAGGAGATCTATGTGGGAAACTCTGTATCATGCGGCAATTCAAAAATTTACTAGCACCACCCTGGTGGCGCTACTCACTAGTCTGACGGTGGCCACCTCAGGTATGGCTGGGTATAAACTAGTGCAAACGGCCCAGCAGAGCTCTCCCACAGAAGCCGCGGTCCAGCTGCGCACAGCTCCAGCAGCAACCCAAGATGGTTTAGACACATCTGCCAGCGACATTTTGCCATCCGGCCAAACTGGAGGCCCAAACACAACACCAACGGCTGCTCCAAGCGCTCAACCCGTTGCCAAAAAACCAGTTGCCCTACCTACAGCTATGCCCAGCGCGTCTGCCTTGCCCAAAGCATCTGCCGCTCCCTCAGCTCAGGCTAGTGCTGGACCTGCCTCGTGCATAATTATGGTTTCTGGTAAAACTTATGATGTGCAGCCCTTGCGCAACTCACACCCCGGCGGCAATATCTTTGTTTGTGACTCAGATATGACTTCTGCTTACCAGAATGCTCATGGATCAAGCTTGTCCAAACTTTCAGGGTACGAAACAACTGCTCAACTGGGTCAAAGTTCTACGGGCAGCTCTAATTCCGGAAGCAGTACTGCAGGTTCCAGTCTAAAAAATGACGATGACGATGAAGATGAAGACGAACATGAAAACCGCTTCTCAGATGATGATCATGAGGATGGTGAGGATGAAAACGAGGATGAGGATGAAGATTAAGCTCGCTCTAAAACCTCGATTCGCTCTGGTAATTGCCTTGTTGACCATTCTAGTAGTCTCGAGCGTTTACCTTTTGACCACAAATACCAAGGCAGTGATGCCAGCTGGACAGGCTGGCATCACCAGCTTTACAGCAAGCCAACTGGCCGAGTATGATGGAACCGATCCACACAAGCCAATTTATATAGCTATGGACGGCTTGGTCTACGATGTAACCGCTGGCAAGTCGTACTACCAATCCGGTGGATCATACCACTATCTAGCAGGCAGAGATTCTACGGCGGAACTGCATATCGCAGGTGGAGGTCTGATTAAACGAAAGTATCCCGTCATCGGTAGACTGCAGACTGACTAACTATGTTGCATCGATATCGCAGTACTGGCATCTGGTTGGTGACGCTCAGCGTTCTGATCACCGTTGGACTCTACATTTTAAGCAAATCTGATTCTTATCCCTGGGCAACCCAATTTTTTTCAGTTGCGTCACAACTTACCGCCCTAGTTGGTACGGTGTTGTTGTCCCTGTCTTTCATTTTGGCGACTCGAGCCAAATGGCTGGAGAACGTCTTTGGCGGACTCGATATAGTTTACAAACTTCACCATGTTCTTGGCGCGGTTTCCTTTATCTTGCTGCTCCACCATCCGTTGCTACTATTGGTGCGAGCTCTGCCTTCAGTCTCGGTAGCAATGGCCTACATTACACCATTTAAAGATACTGCCAATACGTTTGGCCAACTAGCTCTCATGACTCTAATGGTATTACTCATCCTAACTTTTTTTGTGAAGTTGCCTTATCACATATGGAAAATGACGCATGAGTGGATGGGGTTGTCCCTCTTGTTTGCGGCGCTGCACGTGATGCTAGTGTCATCTGACGTTTCTCGTTTTTTACCGCTGAGAGTCTGGATGTTAAGCTGGATAGCCGCAGGCTGCTTAGCGTTTATCTATCGACGGTTTTTATCCAAAGCATTTGGCGCTCAGGCTCTTTTCACTGTCTCGGCGATCAATATACATGAGAGCGTAACAGTGATTCGACTCAAGCCAGTTGCCAAAAAAATTGTCACCAACTTTGGTCAATTTGTTTTTGTATCGTTTGACGACAGCGAATTGGGTCACGAATCTCATCCATTTTCCGTTGTGAACCATCCTGGATCTGATGAACTAGAACTTTGGTGTAAAAACCTTGGGGACTACACTCAGAAGCTCAACCAGCTCAAGGTTGGCACAGTCGCCCATGTCAGCGGACCGTTTGGCCGATTTTTTGAGTCACTACCTTTGGCTAAAAGCGTGGTCGGCATAGCTGGCGGAATTGGGATTACTCCCCTTATTGCGCTACTCCGATCTCAAACTGGCGAGAGTCTCATACCCATGACAATTTATCACTCCATTAAATCTATCAATGAATTGCCTGCCGTGACAACTGAGCCAATCAGCCAATATAGAGTACATAACTCTCAAACTGAAGGTAGATTGACTGCAGAAACCATCGTCGCGGAAACACCTAGCTGGAAAACCGCTCACTACTACCTATGTGGTCCGTTGCCCATGATGGAGTCAATGCGCCAACAACTTCTCAGCATGGGCGTCAGACCATCTCGTATTTGTTTTGAAGATTTTGCTCTCAAACCATGAAACTAATTCCCACTTTGGTGTTAATCAGTATTTGCAACTACGCGATTGTCGTAGGCACAGTTGGCCTTTTGAGTATGTTTCAACCCGCGCCAACACCAGTAGTACCTCTGACCAACCCAGCGGCTGCGCCGCTGGTTGCACCCCAATCAGCGCCGTCTGAAGTAACTCCGGACACAAGCGCCGCTGTCAACCAGGAGGCGCCTCTACCAACTTCTTCACCCGCACCCACAACCAGCAGCGCACCGACAGATGTACCCCAAGCACAACCCGCCACCAGTCCTGGTTGTTTAGTTCAAATTAAGGGAGTTTCATATGATCTACAAGCGTTCAGAGCCATCCATGAAGGCGGAGATATTTTCCAGTGCAATACAGATATGACCACAATTTTTTCCGATGAGCATCCAGACTCTTATCTCCAGCAGCTAGAACAATATCGGCTATAATTGGCACATGAGAATTGCAGTCATAGAAGACGATCTAGCTATTGCCCACAACATAGTCACTCTACTAGAACACCAGGGCTATCACGCCGACATTTTAGCAACGGCCAACGATGCGCTCAGTCAGTGTGCCGATGCAGAACATGACCTGATCATTTTGGATTGGATGTTGCCTGATGGAGACGGCCCGACCGTGTGCAAGCAACTGCGCGCAGACGGTTTGATCGCACCTATACTTCTGCTAACCGCTCGCAGCCAATCTGAAGATATTGTGGAGGGACTTAACAGCGGTGCTGATGACTATCTGACCAAACCTTTCCGAGCCAATGAGCTGCTTGCCAGAGTCAATGCCTTGCTCAGAAGAAAGCAACAACCCCTGATTACACCAATCAGTGCCTGCGGTTTAATTGAGTTGGATCTCAATCAAAAAAAAGTCTCAGTCAGTGGACAGACGATCAACCTCTCACCACGCGAGTATGATTTGCTTGAATTTCTATTTCGCCATGAAAGCCATCCTGTTGATCGCTTAACTCTTTTAGCCCATGTTTGGGGTGGCTCAATTGACGAGTTGTCCAACACTGTTGACGTACACATTAGATACTTGCGCAAAAAACTTGGTTTAGCAGCCAACCACATAGTGACTGTCAAAGGCTCGGGGTACATGTTATGCGCACCATAAGTTTATTTCATACGCTCGCGCTTAGCCTGAGTTTACTAAGTACTATTTTGTGCGTGGTTTTGGCTGCGTTTTTTGCCACTAGTTACTATAATTTTGCTGACCAAGAAATAAAAACCGTGTTGGTTCAAACCACATCTGAGTTAACCAGCAACTATCTCATAAGCTCAGGTGGGCAAATTAAATTTTTGGAACCAGCCAATCAAATCAGCTTGGCCAACATCCTGCGAACCCGCGACCTGGCGGCTGTGATTTACACCCCAAATTTGGAGCGGGTGAGCACATTCGGCGTGTATCGACTGATTTACGATCAACCCAGTTCTCAAGCAATCGCAGAAGCACAGCGCGCCACCCAAGCCGTGCAAAAGCTTAATCGCGCCCAATTTGCTCATTTAGATGTTGAGGGCATCACCTATGAAATCTATACCGTCCCACTCCAAGAGGGCGAGAATGTAGTCGGATATTTGCAACTCGCCAAGCAATCGGCCTTTCTCAACCGCCTGACCCAACTGATGCTTACTTTATTAGCTGTAGTTTTGCCTCCTTCACTGGTTTTGGTCTGGTTTGTCAGTTACAAACTTGTCAGCCTCATGCTTAGACCACTACATGCGTTAGTTGAGTTGTTTTCGACGCTATCAGTTGACTCCCTGCCACATAACTTAGCTACCAAATCAAAATTTTCCGAAATGCACAGTTTGGTTGAATCTTGCAATGCCATGATTAGACGCGTCAGAGATGGTGTAGAAAATCAAAAAAACTTCACCTCATTTGTCTCACACGAACTCAAAACACCTTTGACCAGAGCTATTAGCTCTCTGGATGTTCAGACCCTCTCTGGACGTCAACCAACTTCAGAATCACTCGCGCCGATTGTGACAGATTTAGAATCACTATCACGAACCCTAGATAGTTTACTGGCACTCTTACAGCCATTTGAGAAATCAGCCACCCAATCCACCAACTTAAACTCACTTTTTAAGTTACTGGAAGAAGAGTTCAGTCAAATACATGCCAAGTCACCTGTGTTGAAATTCAAATCATTCACAGCACTTGAAGTCTTGGCGCAAAAGGAACACTTACGCATGCTCCTTCACAATTTAATTTCCAATGCTCTCAAGTACACGCCTGCTTCTGGTCAGGTCACGGTATCAACGCAGGTCCGCGGACAGATTGTCAGCATCACTGTGACCGACACCGGTCCAGGAATTTCCGCATCTGACTCTAAACACATTTTTCAACCATTTTTCCGCACTCACTCGGCTCAGGCAATGACTTCAACCAAGGGCATTGGCTTGGGACTAGCACTGGTTAAGAGAATTGCAGAGTACTATGCATGGCAACTGAAATTGGATTCAACCCCTGGCCACGGGGCTAGTTTTACGGTGACGGGTATGCGGCTGGTTCAGAGTCGGCCGACTGACCACATAGCTAGCTAAAAATGTAGTAATTGGTACTGCTAGGACCAAGCCGATTGAGCCCACTAGAGTTCTGACAACTTCCTCAGCAACTACTTCGGAGTTAATCACTACCCAACCCGGCTGTGAGCGATATATAGTGAACAGCAAAAATAACGGCAGACTCGTACCGGCATAAGCAAATACCAATGTATTAACCAAAGACGCCACGTGATCCTTGCCCACCGCCAGTCCACGCGTGTACAGCTCCCCAAAACTTAGCTGAGGATTCACCGCTTTGAGCTGCTCAATCACGCTGGTCTGGGCTAGGGTAATATCGTCGAGCATACCCAGCGCGCCCAACAGGATGCCCGCCAGCAAAAGTCCTTGAAGGTTAATATACTGCACAGGTGCAAACTGCAAAAAAGCTGCATCTTCAGAACCCAAGCCCACAAATTGACCCAGAGTTACCGCCATGTGAGATAAAGAAGCAACCGCCAAGAGTGACAATACCATTGAGGCTAAGGCCACATGTGTCTGGCGCGTAAAGCCATGCGATAGATACATAGTACAAACTGCAGTCAAACTCGCGCCAATGACAGTTACCCAAAAGGGACTTTCTCCTGCCAATATGTGCGGCACGATAAACTGGATCAAGATCCACAAGCTCAGCAGCATCCCCCCGACAGAGAGCGCGCCTTGTTTGCCAGAAACTAGGAGTACCAATGCCAAAAACAGCACGCCCAAGCCAACCAGGACTGGTAGACGATAAATATCATTGACCACCATTTGACTAGAACCTGGACCAGTTAGTTGCTGAAGCGAGACGATGACCGTTGAGCCAACTTTGAGTCGCTGGTTTTCGTTGAGCGGTTGGAACTTGCTGCCACTTTCTATGGTGTGCGTTTCGCCTGTTTGTGTATCACGCACTCTGACGGTTTGGACATAAAAATTTCGGTCTTCAACCACAATCTTTTCTTCTGCCAGGATTTCCAGAACTTCAGCTGTTCGATAGCTGGGATCTTGAGCTAAAACTGAGCTAGGCCATCTTAAGAATAAGCTGGTGAGTAAAACTAAACAAACAATCATGCGTGTGAGTGTCATAGTTTTTTTTCCCGAATTCTCGCATGAGTACTGACTACTCCAAAAATAAATAATGCCAGTAACACAATTGCGCCACCTGCGGGTATGTTAGCCACGTAGGCGATAATCAGGCCCAAGATCACCGCGATCAAGGCAAATAATATTGAGTAAGCTAATGTTTGTTTAAAGCTCCTGGCAATCTGCATGGCTGTCACCACCGGAATGACCATCAACGCACCAATTAGCAACACCCCCACCACCCGGATAGCGATGCTCACCGTCACCGCCGTCAACACCATTAGAGCACTATTGACCAACGGCACATTTACCCCGCCCACCCGCGCGGCGGCTTCGTCAAACGAGGCGTACAACAGATGATCGTAGAGTCGCACCACCGCTATCCATGTCACAGTGCCAAGAAGTGCCATCACCACCAGCTCATCTGCTCTGACTGTAGTAATACTGCCAAATAAGTAACCCAAGACACTGGCATTCAAGCCGTGGGCTAAACTCAGTAATACGATAGAAAGTGCTAATCCGCCAGGTAAAAACATAGCCAAGACTGCGTCGCCAGAGAGTGACTGACGAGAGCGGACACACTCAATCAGCAACGCCGCTAGCACCGTCACAATGACCGTCACCACCACCGGCTGACCGCCAGTGAGAATTGAAATCGCCACACCGGCCAACGCAATGTGTGACAAGGTATCTGCCACTAAGGAAAAGCGGCGAATCACTAAAAAAGTGCCGATCACTGGCGCGGTCAAGGCTATCATCACCCCAGCCAACAAGGCGCGAATCATAAAATCGTAGCTAAAAAGTTGCAAAATTGTGTCAATCATGATGATCATGGTGCACATGCCGCACCAAGCCTCCATAAAGTTTCTTGATCATGCCCGCCGAATGAGCCTGAGCCGGCTTACCATGAAAAATAATCCGGGAGTTCAAGCACGCCACTGTGGTCACCTCCTGCGCCACCACGTCAACGTCATGAGACACCAACACCAGCGTCAAACCCTGTTCCCGGTTAAGTTTTCTAAGCAAGGTATAGAGTGACTCCTGGGTTTGCGTGTCTACACCTACAGTCGGTTCATCCAGGATGAGTAATTCGGGGTGCGACACCAATGCCCGGGCTATGTACACCCGCTGCTGTTGCCCGCCAGACAACTCGGTCAGCAACTCTTCGGCATGTGGGTGCATGTTGACCGACATTAGCGCTTGCTCAACTTCATGGGCGGTGCCACCAGCCATGGCTACGACTTCCCGGGCAGTGATAGGAAATCTCGTTTCAAATGCCGCATGCTGGGGAACATAGCCAACTTTGGGCCAGTCTTTGAACTTTGACGCGGTCACGCCAAACAGTTCCGCCTCACCATCATCTGGCTGGAGCAAACCAAGGGCGATTTGTAAGAGCGTGGTTTTGCCGCTGCCATTGGGGCCAATCAAACCCACAAAGTCACCCCGCTTAACTTCTAGCGTTACGTCATCCAAAACTTTGTGCTGATGGTAACCAAATGAAACATGGGTAAGCTTGAGCGGTGCGGTCGGCATAAATGATTGTCACATTTCCAATTACTACTCGCATTCCAGCGCCACGCTCAGAGTTTGCAAGTTGTCACGCTGAACCGAAAAGTAGTCAGCGCCCGCCTCCACCTCGGCTGGTGTCAAACCTTCAAGCGGATTAAAAAGCGCAGTCTGGGTATCTGTCTCCGCAGCCAGCGTTTCTGCCAATCTGGGACTGACAAGTGATTCAAATAAAATATACTCGATTTGCTGCTGTTTCACCAGCGCGGCCAGCTTGGCTAGTTGTTGTGGACTGGGGTCCTCATCTGGGGACAAGCCTTGAATAGCCAGCTGGGTAAAATCATAGCGGGCTGCCAAGTAGCCGAGAGCCGCGTGCGAAGTGACCACAGTCTGCTTTTGGCAATTGGCCAAGCCGCTAGCGAAGTCTGCGTCTAGTTGCAGTAGCTCTGACTCCAGTAATGTCATGTTGGTGGCAAATGTCGACGCGTGCTCGGGGACTCTAGCTTGTAATTCATTGGCAATCTGACTGGCACTGTTGATCATTAACTTGGGGTCCAGCCAGGTGTGAGGGTCCGGATAAACCTGACCATTTTCCTCCGCCTCGATGCTCATTAAGCCGTTGGCTACCCTAAGTGTGGGCACAGACTCAGATACAACATCTGCCCACGGCTCAAGACCGCCACCAAGTAACACGATGAGGTCAGAGTCGGTCAGTAAGGCAATGTCTTGGGGTGTGGGCTCGTACTCGTGGGGCTCAGCACCGGCAGGGGTGATCAACCGGGCGTCAATTTCCGCACCACCAATTCGTGTGACTAAAAAGTAAACCGGATAAAAGGAGGTGGTGACTAGCAATTTATCGGATTTGGTGGCGGTCGCAGCTGGTTGCGAACGCAAACTAGCTAGGCGTAGTAGAGCCAAGACTGTCAGGCCGACAAACAGTATTAAAATTACAATTGGCCAAGATTTGAGGAAGTTATGATTTGGTTTTTGGGTGGACACTAGTGGTGTTTGAGTCATGCTCGAGATTATTGCAAATTAGTTGCATTAAGTCAATTGGCACGATAACTGGCACGATTTTGGCACGATATGGTATACTATTGCCATGTTCAAGCCCATTTTCATCATCACTCCAGAGATAAATAGTCAAATTGCCGAAATTGAGAAGCTAAAAACTATCATGGACCAGGCAACAATTTTGCCGGAACTTGAAGTCCAGCTGAGATTTAGAGCCACCGTTGAAGCAGTCCATAGCTCCACCTCGATCGAAGGCAATCCACTCAACGAGCAACAGGTTCAAAAAGTATTGCAGGGCCAGACCATTACCGCATCTGACTACGCCATAGCTGAAGTCCTAAACTATAAACGAGCATTGGATTGGCTGAACAAAAAAGAAAACTCAAATGTGGATCTAACAACCAAAGACATTTTGGACCTACATGGTATTGTGACCGCCAAACTCTTGCCAAAAGAAAAGTCTGGCAACTGGAGGCCTGGAGACGTCTTCGTGATTGATGAAGTTGATGGGCATGAGATAGTTCAATACACCGGCCCATCATCAACACGAGTTTCCAAGCTGGTAGACAGTTTTTTGCAGTGGGTCAAGCTTCAACGCGAAACTTCACTTCATCCTGTTTTGCTAGCTGGCTTGATCCATTTCATCTTTGTTTCTATTCATCCATTTTCTGATGGCAATGGCAGAACTACCAGACTCCTAACCTATTTTTTCTTAAGACAATGGGGATATGACTTTCGTGGCACATTATCACTTGACTCCTTTTACTTGCAACATCGGCTTGAATATTACAAAGCCTTGAGTCGTGGAGAAACATTCGATGATCGTATGGCGGCTGACATAACACCCTTTTTAGAGTTTTTTACTAACGGATTTGTTGAAGCAGCAATCAACCTTAGTCAATACATTAAAATTGGCAAGGTGACAACTGGGGGAGAAAAACCAATTCGATTAGACGTGGATGAGCTAGCAATTCTTGATTTTGTCTATCAATTTGGATCCATTACCATAACTGAGGCCATCGATATTCTGTCAGCACCCAAGCGGACTTCGCAACGACGGTTAATGGGTCTGGTAGATAAAAACATTCTGACTATAAAAGATCAAGGTCCCTCAACTAGATATGTTTTACATTCAGCTGAAAATTAAATCAGGACGGTTTTCCCCCTACTCCGCCTCATAACCCAACTCAGCAATAGCCGTTTTGAGACCCGCTGGACTCACCAGCTCAGGATTAAACACCACTTCAGTCGTAGATTTGGCATAATGCGTCTGCGAGCTAACCACCCCGTCAATTTCTTCCAGCGTGCTAT
The DNA here is from genome assembly GCA_964607125.1 of uncultured Pseudomonadales bacterium. GTDB lineage: Bacteria > Patescibacteriota > Microgenomatia > UBA1400 > PJMF01 > CAZSHY01. The sequence continues at coordinate 12,048 of CAZSHY010000025.1, forward strand.
CTATATTCAGGGAGCAGGCAGCGCAGTGCATGCCTTTGATTTTAAGTTTGGCTTGCGCCAATCCCTTGGGCAGTTCTGCCACCTTGCTAGGCCGTTTAAAAAATGAAAACATATTCAACCTCCTCAGAGTACCTCTAGCACTCCTGAATACATGCCCATGGAGCATGAAAACGTATACTTCCCTGGCTTGGTCGGGGTGAAAGTGAATGAACGAGAATCGGTTGAGTCGAGGAAGGTTTCAATGCCAAACTCCTTGAAGACAAATGACAATGCGCAGCTGTAAACGTCGTTACTTGTCAACGTCAACTCCACGGGGATACCCCGTTTGACGCGGATATAGCGCGGCTGATACCCAGAATTGAGCACCTGGATGTTCACTCGTTGAATAGAACCTTGGTTGTCAACTCCGACCGAACCCTCAGTAACTTCGGCTGGGGCTGGCGCGAACCGCTCGGCAGAGAAAAAGTACCGGACCGGGGCAGTGATTTTTTGTAAAGTTAGCGGTGCGTCCAAAGCTACCAATCCTCCATTAAAACCATAAATGGCCATACCGATCAGTAACCAAGCCGTGACTTTGGAGAATCGCTGCCGCCACTGGGCGGTCAAACCGGCTGCGGCTAAACCCAGCAGTAAAAACAAGGGCATGGTACCCAACACAAACACCGCCATCACCAACATCCCGCTCACTGCCGATCCCGACGTCAACGCTACCACCTCCATAGCCTGGGTCACCCCGCAGGGCACCAGCACCGTGGCGGCGCCCAGGACCATTGGTGCGAACAGCGATTCGTGACGACTCAGGTTTTTCAACCGTTTCCACAGTGACTTTGGCGGCTGAAGTGACACCAATCTAAACACAGGATGAACATCCAAAATATTCATAGCGGTGGCAGCCATAAAAGCGGCGCTGATCATTTGGAAGAAAATCCGCCAGCCCAGACTCAAGGTCACCACCGATCCCAACATCCCTAGCAGCAATCCCAAAACTGCGTGGGCAGCCAACTTGCTTAATAAAAATGCGACTGCCGACTGGACCGCTGCGGGCACCTTAGACTCGCTATCGCCTTTTCCAGTTGTGGCTTGATTTGCTAAGACGCTGGCCAGCAAGCCACCTTGTAAAGCCAAACAACTCAATCCGCCCGTGGTCAATCCGGTGAGAAAAATTAAAGTTAAGTTCATATGTTGACCTTTTTAAGCCTAAGTGCGTTCATGACAACGCTGACGCTGGAAAATGCCATGGCCGCTCCCGCCAAAGCCGGATTGAGCACGATGCCAAACCAAGGATATAAAACGCCAGCAGCGACTGGGATACCGGCTACATTATAGAAGAAGGCCCAGAACAGATTCTGTTTGATGGTTCGGACCGTCGCCCTGGCCAACTTGATGGATTCGGGCAGCCGGGCAATATTGCCCGAGAGCAGGGTCACACTGGAGTTTTCAATGGCTACATCAGAGCCACTGCCCATAGCAATGCCCACGTCGGCCAGAGCCAGGGCTGGGGCATCGTTGATGCCATCGCCCACCATAGCGACCACACCCAACTCGCGCTGAATCTCGGCTACCGCCGCGGCTTTATCAGCCGGCAAGACTTCGGCCACAACTCTATCAATCCCCGCTTGAGCAGCGATATGCTCAGCTGTATGCTGGGTATCACCTGTCAACATCATCACCTGTAGCCCCAAACTGTGCAAAGATTTAACGGCAGCTGCGGCCGCAGGCCGCAGCGTGTCTGCCACGCCGATGTACCCCAATACCTCTGAGCCATCCAGCAGAATCAGTGGCGTCGCACCTTCGGCACTTAGTCCAGAAACTATGGCTCTGTCAATTTTTGCGCCCAGTTCTTTGGCCAGTCTGGCACTACCCAGGTGGTATTGTTTGGCACCTATGGAACCCACTACACCTCGGCCACCCATGGCCTTAAACCGAGTCACGCGCTTGAGAGATAATTTTTGTTTGGTGGCTTCCTGGACAACTGCGGTTGCCACCGGGTGTTCTGAGTTGTGCTCCAATGACGCCGCAATGGTCAGCAGATCCGATTCCGATACAGGACTTACGGACTTAATAACTGTCACCGCAGGTTTGCCAGAGGTGAGCGTGCCAGTTTTGTCCAAAATAACTGTGGTCACCCGAGCTAGCTTTTCCAAACTTTCGGCATTTCTAAATAAAATTCCCCGCTTAGCAGCCCTACCCACGCCCACGATCACGGCTACCGGCGTGGCTAAACCCAGGGCACAAGGGCAGGCTATGACCAACACGCCCACAAAGCTCAGAATTCCCAACCGCAGCGCTTGCGCTGCGGGCATGAATTGCGGCCCGACTAGCAGCCAAACCGCAAGTACAACCACTGAAAAAACCAAAACCACAGGCACGAAAACCGCTGCTACCGCATCGGCTATTCGTTGGATGGGGGCTTTTGAATTTTGCGCCTGCTCAACTAGTTCAATGATGTGGGCTAGGACCGTATCCCCACCAACTTGACCCGCTCGCACCCTGAGAGTACCTTGTGTGTTGAGCGTGGCGCCGATAACCTTGTCTCCAACTACTTTATCTTTGGGCAGCGATTCACCAGTCACCATGGACTCGTCGACCGCAGACTCACCATCAATAATTACACCATCAACCGGAATTTTTTGTCCCGGCTTAATCATGACCACATCGCCGACTCTCACCTCCTGGGTGGGCATTTCTTGCAGTTCACCTGCCGCCACCGTAAACCGCGCCGAACCATCACTAACTACCAGCGCCTGCTTGGCTTGCAACTTTAAAAGAGATCCCAGAGCTTCGCCTGTTTGGAGCTTGGACTTGGCTTCCAGATATTTACCCAAAGTAATAAAGCCAATGACCACGATCACTACATCGTAGTACGTGGCTGTCGTACCCAAAAATGGCGCCAGTGTCGTCTCAAACGCTGAGAGGGCAAAACTATAGGCAAAGGCAACGCTGGTGCCTATACCCACCAAAGTATCCATGCTTGCCACCCGATGTTTAATGAACCTGGCAATGCTCAGCACATACGGCAAGCCCACTACAAAGAGCATATAAGTTGCAAAAATTGGCAAGAGATGATGCATGAATACCATGACTATTTCTGGCAGTTCAGGCCATAGCTGGAGTGGATCGGACCCGATTTCTGCCACCATAAAGATGGTGGTCAGAACCATAAGTGGGATGCTCACCCGCACCTGCTGTCGCAGGTGCTCAACTGATAAGTTCTTGCCATGATCATGCTCCGCCGCCAAAGACAGCGTCTGGTTCTCGTCGCCATGATTCATCACAGCAGAATTTTTTGTGACAGAGTGCAAACTATACCCTAGCGGCTGAACCACAGTGGATAGCTGGTCGGCCGTGACTGCGGCCTCACCCTTAGTCGTCACCTCGGCCGTCTCCGTGGCATAGTTAACCTGACATGACAGGACTCCCGGCACCTTTTCTAACTTCTTTTTAATCACCGCCGCGCAGGAAGCGCAGTGCATACCTTTCACGATTAGTTTTTGTGAAGTGGGTTTAATCTCGGGCATAAGCTTGGGGGTCCTTAATAAATACTTTCAAACAGCCGCTGGCGCAAAAGTAGTGCCTCCGACCTTTGTGATCATAAAAATAACTTGCTGTTTTGGGTGATAGTTGCATGCCACAGACGGGATCGTGTGTTAGTGGCAAAAGAGAGAGAAAATCCCTGGCCACCGCTCGCTCCTCTGAGCTCGCTTCCTGGTCAGCATCGGTTTTTTCCAATACGCATTGACGACTTAGCAGGTTGATAGAGGTTAATTTGGGATCGGCAACTTTGTAGTACATCTGCTTGCCATCTCTACGAGGTGTAACTACACCAGCTTCTCTAAGAATCATCAGATGTTGGCTAATATTTGCTTGTGGCAAATCCAACATAAACTGAATGTCAGTTACTGGCAGTTCTTGATCTTGAAGTAACTGTAAAATCTCCAATCTGCTGGGGTGAGCCAATGCCTTCATCAGCTGAGACTGTTTTTCAAACAAGGTAGAAAACATATTCAAATAATAGAATATGTTATTGAAACTGTCTAGCGCTAAAAAATC
>CAZSHY010000026.1:0-5898 GCA_964607125.1 uncultured Pseudomonadales bacterium
CCGAGCTCTTGACCACGGGCTCGGCGGTGGTGGGAGGTGGGGCAGTCACAAATGAAGCTTCCTCTGACATGCCGGTGTTACCGTCCTCATCCGTCCACTTGGTAATAAAGTAGTAGGTAGTCCCGGGCGATAAGTTGAGCAGGTTGAGTGAATGGCTGGTGACGTGCTCCGAGTTGGAGACTTCTTCATCAAAGTAGTCGCCCGATCCCGTCCCATAGGCAATTTTGGAGTCTGCCGTGCGCCCGGTTGACCAGCTGACAGTGGCTTTGCGGGTGGTGATAGCTGACACAACTGGTTCGGCTATTAGTTCGGCCGCCACCAGAAACTTGCCATCGGGACGCATGTTAACTTGCTCGGAAAAAGCACCGCAATTATTAGCGCTATCACAGGCCTTTACCTTATAGTAATACATTTGCTGGGTTAAGTTGACGTCCACGTAAGAAATACCGCCGCTGGTGGCGATTTGGGTGAAAGTAGCGCCATCTAGTGAGCGAAAGACAGTGTAGCTGCTGACCAAGCCGCCGTCAGTTGGGGCTTCCCATGACAGGGCAACTTTCCAAGAGCTAGTACTCTTGACAGATACGTCGGCAATATCGATGTTTAGTGGTATGCCAGGAGCGGTGGTATTGGCAGTGAAGGTAACTGAGGCATAGTTGCTATAGTTAATATTGCCGGCTTCATCTTTGGTCACAATATAGAAGGTGTTGGCTCCTGGGAGGGTGGCATAGGCGCCAGCCAATAAACTAGTCAAGCTGGTCGCCGTTGTGCTTTGTGCTGTTGGCAAGGCATTGATGCTGTAGTAGTAAGATAGGTTGGAGACAGAGCCATAAAAGGTGCCGACTGCGGGTGGGCTCCAGGAAAAGGCGAATGAGTTACTAGTATTAGAATCAGGAGCAACGACTAGATTTGTAGGCGGAGCTGGTGCATTACCACTATCTACATAATAAAACGACGTGGTGGCATAACTGCTGTAGTTACCGGCCGCGTCTTTGGTGCGAACATAGAAGGTGTTAGAGCCCACTCGATGTGAAGGCACGCCGGAGGCGGTAGTCTCTGTCGTACACTGATCAGTTGCATAGTCACCGGTACTTGCCCCTGTTTTGTAACAGTAGTCAGTCACCGCAGCGCCACTGCTGGTGGCTTCACTCCAACTAAAATCAAAGCTATCTACCGATGTGTAACCTGATGGGTCGGCAGTAACGTTGGCAGGGGCGGACGCTGCTTCAGCATCGAATTTGTAGATAAACGGCTGCCAAACATCCGTCGCGACATTGCCCGCGTCATCAACTGTTTTTATCCGTAGGTAATAGGTTGCACCATTCGCTAGACTGCCAGCGGTGTATGAGGTAGCTGTTTGCAGTGAGCCATCCGTAGTTGGGTCAGCTGCGCTGTCGGTTCCGAAATAGACATAGTAGCCCGCCACTCCCGAGCCAGTTGAGGTGTCTGATGCGCCATCGGTAGCTTCGGCATCTGGCCAATCAAAGAAGGGCGCGGCGTGACCGTACCAGGTATTGGTAACTAGTGCTGCTCCTGGAGCATTTGTGCTATAGGCGCTTAGGCCGGCTGTAGTGGGGTTGGTGGGTAATTCAGTGTCTTTATAATAGTTAACGGTGTAATCGGATAACACGCCTGATGAAATGCCGTCGGCTGAAGTCATGGAAAACTTGATTTGCAAGTAACGATTGGCGGGAGATTTGATATTGTAGGTGTAGGTGGTGCCGTTTTGTTTGGCTGCCGCCACTGCAGTCCACGACGACCATTCAATGTTGTCTGCCGAGCTGCGGGTTTGAATGCTTAGACCCGTATTGGTGGCAGAAGTATATGTAGCGACCAGACTGGCCCACTTGTAGACACTGGTTAAGTCGTGCGACTGGGAGACGTAGTCACCTGACTCTTCAAAACCTGAGGTAGCGGTAGGCATAACATAAGTGTAAATACCGTCTCCTGCAGCCCAGGAGGCAGCGCCAGCCATCATGAAAATTTTATTACTGCCGTTACTTTCACCACTGGCACCGTTGTAGATCAGCGTTGGTGCATTACCCAACTGTGACCAGGAGTTACCGGCTATGGAGTAACGATAGAAGTCATTATCATTCTCGGCTCGGGCAGCGTAAAGATAACCATCACCGCCGTTGGTGAGAAAACCATCATTGTAAACGTCGATACTCATGTCAGCCACGGCTGGATCACTCCAGGTATTTGCCGCAATGTCATAGCGGAAAAAAGGATTATTAGCTACGTTCTGACCTCGCAGAGCATAGATGTAGCCACCATTAAGCGCCAACTCTGAGCCGTAACCCAAACCTCCGGCGGGGGTGACGGCCATAGTAGACCATTTACTACCGCTACTGCCTTGCGTATCAAATCTGTAGAGCGTGGTAAAGGTGCCACCTCTACTCATGTAAATATAGCGGCTGCCATCGTAGACCATGGACGAGCCATAATCGGTGTTGGCTAACGGTGGATCGCTGACTTCTTCAGACCAGACATTGGTGGCGATGTCATACACGTAGAATTTCTGCACATATATTACACCTGTCATGTAGAGTTTATTTGCCGTACTGTCATAAACCAACGATGTGCCGTTGGCAGTACCGACGGGCGCATTTTTAAGTCGCGTAATCTCCCCCGTCGTTTCATTCCACTTGACGAAGTCATCAGCAAAGTTGCCCCGCAGCACGTAGTAGTTAGTGCCATCTCCCTTGCAGACATCTGCCCCATAGCCAGTCACTAAGTAACTAGTCCCCATGAACTCTGTACCAAACAAACCGCGGTTGGAAACCATCCAACTGTCTTTGGTGGTTTTATACTTTAAGAAGGTGGTGGTGTTATTACCTGGCAAGAGATAGAGGTAATCACCAACCTGACGCATCGTGGAGCCGTAGTACAGTGGTGCCGGAACGGGTGCTACCGTAGACCATGTTTGGAGTGAGACGTCATACTTAAACATTTTGTCTGAGTTATAAGCAGGCGTGTAGTAAATATCCCCACTAACTGCATCAAATTCGATATTGGCATCAAGATAAGCTAGCGCCGGTAGATCGGGCAGTACGGTCCAAGCATTTGTGTTGCTGTCATAAACTGAAAAACCATCGAGCAAATTGCCTTGAATGGCATACACTAGGTCATTGGTCCGATCTATGGTTAGATCTGCACCCACATACGCCAGATTATTAATGGCATTAAGGGTGGCACCGAAATTTGTCGGAGCCAGCGACTCCCATGAGTCATCGGTGGTGTTATAGCGCCAGAATGCATCATCACTATTGCCACGAAGGACATAAATAAACTGTGATCCGTCGTAAACAGGAGTGGTCCCGTAATAGGCGGTTAGCGGCATGTCGGCCGCGTCTGCATCACTCCAGGTATTGTCGGCAATACTGTACCGCCAAAATGAAGATGAATTATTACCCGGTAGGCCGTATAAATAGCCGCTGGGTCCCTCAATTACGCCCCCACCAATGTAGACATTGCTTGGACTGTTGGCTAAGGTAGTCCAAGCATCGGTTGTGAGGTCATACTTGTAAAAGGTGAGTGTGTTGGCACCTCTAAAAACATATAACGAATTTTCGTCGGCTGAGTAAGCCATGTTTTTGGCTCCGTACTGCATGGTGGCGGGCGCTGCTGTCAACGTCTCCTGTAGCCAAAACCCGTCGGCGCGACTAGTGAGTTTAATTTGATCGCCGGCAACATTGGTGTCAGTGGCTGTACCGGTAAAACTGGCAGTATCTGTGATAGTAAGGCTTTGGGCTGGTGATATGCCTACGTACCCATAAGTAAAGGCGGTCATGCCAGCACTGGTGTTACCCGCTGCATCCTTAGTGGCTATGCGCAAATAGTATGTGCCCGTTGCCACTGGCGCTGTCACAGTGTAGTTGGCAGTGGTTTGGTACTCACCCACGGCTACTGGATCTGCCAATACGTTGGTGCCGAAGTAGACATAGTATCCTGCCACGCTGGTTTCAGCGTCTGCAGCGCCTGACCAGGTGAAGTAGGGATGAATATGCCGAGCACTGGCTCCAGACACTAGCGCCTCACCGCTCACATCCTGAGACAGGCCGTTTACTGTAGTGGGATTGGTAGGCGCTGTTGTATCACCGGTATAACTAACCTGCAGTGCGTGTAAGGTTGGAGTGGAGTTGGCACCGGTTGAGGCTACAAAATTAGCTTTAATCTGGAGGAATTGTTGAGCGGGTGAAGCAATTGTGGTACCTGACACGGCTTGCCAATTGGACCAGTTGGCGCTATCGGTGCTGGTGCGCGTTTCAAAACTAAGAGCTGAATCAGAAGGAGTGGTAGTGGTGGCTGTCAGAGAGCTCCAACCAGATACGTAGCTCAGATCTTGGATAGCTGAAGTCCATGTGCCGGTTGCTTCGTACTGTGAGGCTGAAACAGTATAACTGAGCACATTCTGCCAGTTATTGCCTACAGTTGCGTAGATCGTGCCCGTGCCGTCATATTCAATTGAAGCGCCGGCATTCGGCCCCAAATTTTGGGCGATGTATCCAGGCAAAGACCTTATTTTTCTCCAGGTATTGCTGGCAATGGTGTACTCCCAGACGTCTGTCTTGTACCACCCAGCCAGGGCAATAATTTTGCCGCTATAGTATGCAAGGTCAGTGCCATAGTAGGGAGCAAAGGGCAGCTTCGCCATCTCCGTCCAGGTATTACTTGCTATAGTGTATTTGAAGAATCGACTGATGCCTGAGCCCGCGTTGTAGTAGACATCGGTGCCATCTGAGACAAGGCGCGAGCCAATGGTAGACTCGGCATCAACGGGTAGATCCGCTACTGATACGTCATCCCAGCTATTACCAGAAATGCTGTAACGCCAGAATGTTTGAGTAAGTGCGCCCCTGGTAACGTAGATGTAGTCTCCTGTTCCTGGATATGCCAAGGCTCCACCGTAACGGGTAATAGCCGGAGCATCTGTCATGGTCGCCCAGGTGTTAGCGGCAGGATCATAACGGTAAAAGGTAGCAGTACCCGAGCCGCGGAAAAAATACAGGTAGGCGCCAGCAGCTACACCCTTGACGTCATCATTAAATCCGGCTGGCGCCACGGCTAGTGTCGACCAGGTGTTGTTGGCTATGGTATATCCGTAAAAAGTGGTAGTGTTGGCCCCGCGGGGCGTGTAGAGCACACCATTGTAGAGCACCATATCACTGCCCGTACTCAGTCCCAAAGGTGGGTCAGCAGGGCCCACATAGGTACCATCGCTAATCTTGTACTTCCAAAAGCTGTATGAGCCGTTACCTTGAAAAACATACACATAACCGTCAAGGCTATGGTAGATGGCTCCGTTGTAGCGAGTGGCAGCAGGAAATGCATTTAATGTGGACCAGCTATTGCCGGCAATGTCGTAGGCATAGAATGTTGTGGTGCCGACGCCTCTGGCCACAAAAATAGTCGTTCCATCAGAGGAAATATCAATATCTTCACTGACATACGCCGGCAGGTTGGCCATCGTAGACCATGTACCAGCGGTTAAGTCGTAGCGGTAGAAGGTGAGAGTGCCAACTCCCCGGGGAGTGTACAAATAATTGCCTACTCTCACTAAGTCAGCACCAGCGCCAGTGTAGGCGGGAGTTCCGGTGAGCGGTGTCCAGGTGTCATCAGCCACGTCATATCTGTAAAATTCTTGTGTATTGATGCCCCGAATGATGTAAAGATCTGTGCCATCACTTTCAATACTCGCGCCGCCGTAAGCCAGGTCTGGTATGTTAGTCAAGAGCTGCCAGGTGTTGTTAGCGATTGAGTACCGGGCAAATGCAGCCTGATACCCACCTGGAATGAGGTAAACATATCCGTTAAGAGCATAAAGCTCTGCGCCAGAGTAGACGCCGCGGGGCGTATCGGCCAGGGTGGTCCAAGTATCATTGGTGGTTGAGTATTCCC
>CAZSHY010000026.1:5908-6787 GCA_964607125.1 uncultured Pseudomonadales bacterium
AAAACCTCACGTCACCAATGCCCCGAGTCACATAGATATCAGTACCATCGCTGGCCATGCTCGAGCCGATGTTGAGTGGCAGGTCTGGAGTTCTCCAGCGCCTGGCGCCCCAGGTGCCGTCATCCATCAGCTGCATGTCGCCATCATTGACCGTCGTGTCCAGATCGGTTTTTGTACCACTGTCCCAGTCAGAGATCGTGGTCAGATTCAAGTCTGTTGCAGACGCTTGTGTAGGTAAAAATAGACCCGCGCCCAGCAATAATATGACAAATGCAGTACGAAGTACGACCATTACGCTTCTGATAACCGAAGTATTAAGCGATTTAGCTGGTAGTTTGATATGTTTTAGCACATTAAATAATAGTTGAATGCAGATTAGGCAAAAGCATTCAAAATACAATTTATAATGACAGATTTCTTCCTTGTCGTCCAGATGAAATACGTTTATTTTTGGGCAACGCTGACTGCTTATTTTCCGCACGCGGTTGAGTGGGAGATTGTAGAATCTGAGAATTCAGAATAGCACATTTCTACACACCAAATACATATGCAGGTTGGGATGCAGAGCCATTCAGACGAGTGGTATAATTTTGCATATGACAACACCAGAAAAAGACATTGACCGAAATTCACAAGCGCGCTCACACCAAAATCTACTCAAAGGGAAATCTCCAACTGAGGCAGAACTGCCTGGAATCGTAGAGGAAGTGAAGCAGCTTTGCGCAGCGGTGGATAATCATTATGAGACAGTGTTCGGGGGCAAATCCGAGTTCAACGTGCTTCTTGAAGCGTATAAACGTGCCAGAGAGCTACCTGACCGGCATACTGAAAAACAAGTTGAGTTTCGGCTAATGGCCATTTTGTCTAACAGTCATGCCA
>CAZSHY010000026.1:6797-16055 GCA_964607125.1 uncultured Pseudomonadales bacterium
GCTGAGTTTGATGCTAGACTCCTGAAAATGATTCCGGATATGAGGACACTTTTTGGGGTTCTTTCTCAGATTGATGAGCCATCCTTACAGACACGGCTACAAAGGTGGTGGAACCACGAAGCAGGCCAGAAATTCTCATAGGGCTTTTCTAACCTACTGAATAATTCGCACACCACCCAAATCTTCAAAATTGAAGTTGTGTCGATCATGGATTGAGCCGATGAAGATGTTATTGCGGGTGGTTTTATAGCGGTTGGCGTAGGCCTTAATCGTGTCCGGACCAAAGATAAAGTCCTTTTCTATTTCAAGTGTCAGTTCGAGGTTGGGAAAAATTTGTGCTTCAGTGAAAAACTGCACAAACTGCTTAAACTCGTGTGTAAAGTCCTTGGCGCTATGGTTGTCATTTTGGCAGAAAATAATTGTGATATTTCGGCTCGTTTCATTTTTGCGGATGTACTCTATTGCGCTGTAAAGCTTGCGCGGGTGGTGAGCAAAAAGCAGAATTCGCGGACGGACCACATGATTAAATGAAGGCAAAATTAAATTGTATAACCAGGGCCAGCTTTTACTCATGTTAAGAAGTGACTCAAGGATGTAGTCGCGGAAAATCATACTTAGTACCACAGCTAGCGTTGGGAGAAAATAAATTAGGAAAAAGACAAGATTTTGCGGGTCAATAATCACATTGCCTACAATTCCCGCAATTGTGCTGAGCGCAGCCACTACAGTGAAAATTATCGGGCTTTTGAATGGTCGCTTTAGTTCCGGTCTAGTGATGCGCAAAATCAAGTTGCCCACGGCAAACAAAGTCATTACCCCCAAGAAACTAATGGTGTAAACCCCAGCTAGTGACAGGAGCACGCCTTTGGTCGCGGCTAAGATTGAAAGACATAGGAGCGCGAAGGCTATGATGATCCGGGTGTTATTGCGGTTGCGTTGTTTGAGCTTGGGCAAAAGCAGTTTGCTGGGAAAACAATGGTCTAGAGTCATACGGTACAGCAGGCCAGATGCACCTACGAAGCTAGCTAAGACTGCGCCCGATAAAACTAGAAATGCATCAGCGACGACCAGGTACTTTAAGCCAAGACCGCCAACTTGAAGTGCCGCGTCAGATAAAACAAAGTCTTTGACCTGCTCAATGGTATGTAAGTCTAGATTTCGTAAGACTACTAGGGTAATGAGTGGGTTGAAAAAGATTACGCCGGCCAACATGTACTTTAAAGTCTGGCGGAAAACACCCTGATCCTGTTCCTCCACGAAGTTGGCACTGCTTTCAAAACCTGATACTCCCAGTAGAGATGCGCTAAAAGCAAAAAAGAGCAGAGGTAATGCGCCTTTGTCAGCAAAATTGGCCGAGGTTTGAGCCAAACTTTGAACAATATGACCTAGACCATCATTGAAAAGCTGTAACAGGCCAATGGAAACAAATAAGCCCAGGGTAAAAATATGTAAGCCGAAAATAATTTTGGCGACCTTCGCACTATCCTTGACTCCCAAAATGACCAGAATGGCAAAAAAGATGATAATTGCCGCAGTCGCCGGGATAACTGGTAGCCACGTCCACACCGTTTGCAGGTAGGCAGCGGCAGTTTTGGCAGAAATAACGCTGGTGGCTACATATGACAGGGTCGTCATCACTCCCGCCACCGCCGCCAAGGGTTTACTGGTTGCGTTGAGCAAACAGTTGTACGCACCTCCATTGAGCGGCAAGGCCTCAACTACTTCGGTGTACACGTATTTGTAGAGAAACAGCACTAGTCCGATCAGGATAAAAACCAGTGGTGCCCACACGCCAGCAAACAGGATGGCAATGCCACAAACATAGAGGCACGATGACAAAATATCATTGCCCGCAATGGCGGTTGATGAAAATGCATCTAGCTTTGAGTGAATTTTTTGAGTCACGGACATATGGCTTCAAACTAGCTATTAGTGTAGCGGCAAATACGAGCCCGACGCAACCGGGTAGATATAGATCAGACTTGGTATAATACCCTATGCCGCATTTCTGGAACTCATTACCTCGCCCATTTTTAATCCTCGCGCCTATGGAGGACGTGACGGACGTGGTGTTCCGAGATGTAGTTGCTCGCTTCTTGCCCAAACCGAATGTGCTTTTTACCGAATTTGTGAGTACCGATGCGTTGAATTCACCAGGTAGACCAAAAGCCCTACCAAAGTTGCAGTTCACAGCGGCTCAGCGCCCGGTGGTGGCTCAAATTTGGGGGAAAAATCCAGATCATTACTTTACCTCAGCTCAGCTAGTTCAAGAGCTTGGTTTTGATGGCATAGATATCAATATGGGTTGCCCAGAACGAAACGTACTCAAGCAAGGCGCAGGCGCTGGTTTGATTGGCCAGAATTCGCTGGTGGCCGAGATTATTGACGCTACCAAGCGTGGAGCCCCGCAGCTTCCTCTGAGTGTTAAAACTCGGATTGGCATTAACTCCATCGTCACTGAAGACTGGGTTGGATTTTTGCTGCAACAGCGTTTGGCGTTACTCACAGTCCACGGCCGGACGGCCAAAAATATGTCTGATGTACCCGCCAATTGGGGTGAAATAGCCAAGGCAGTTGTCCTTAGAGACGAGCTGGCGCCAGAGACGCTGGTAGTGGGTAATGGTGACGTCCAAAGTTGCGCCCAAGCTGTTTCATACCACCAGCAGTACGGTGTCGATGGGGTGATGATCGGTCGAGGCATTTTTGCAAATCCTTGGGTTTTTGAGACAAGTCGGTCAGTTGGTGACGCTGACGGCGTTGTCACCCATACTCAGGCTGAGATTCTGGAAGTACTGACCAAGCACGTTCAGTTGTTTGATCAAACTTGGGGCCAGTCGCCAAAATTTGAGATGCTTAAAAAGTTTTTCAAAATGTATATCAAAGACTTCCCTGGCGCGCGCGAACTGCGCGCGCGGCTGATGGAGTGTCATACAGCACAAGCAGTGCTTGAAGTGATTGATCAAGAGCTGGCAGCTGTGGGGGAATCTAGCAGCTAATTCTCAGTTGGATCTCAGCATGTTTCTGATAACATGTGCCTATGTTTAAACGCACGGCAATTAGCGTTCTAGGCTTGGTACTCATAGGTGCTTTTGTTTGGTCTGTTAAAATTTGGCCCAAGTACCCCAGTGCACCTGCATTCTTGAACCGAACCGGCTCCTTATCTCCTCAGCCAAGTCCCAGTAGCCAGCCAGAAACTCAGTTTGCCAGCCTAACCATACCCTTCTTGCGAGATCGCTCATACGAGAGTCAGTTGGGTAGTCTGACCGAGATAGGACGTACTTCCACCTATACCACTTACACGACTAACTACAACTCTGATGGACTATCAATTAATGGCTTATTAACGGTGCCGGCTGGCAAGTCTCCAGAGGGCGGTTGGCCAGCGGTGGTATTTGTACATGGTTACATTCCTCCCACTCTTTACCAAACAACACAGCGTTACGTGGAGTATGTGGACTACTTGGCTAGAAACGGGCTGGTGGTGTTTAAAATTGACCTGCGCGGGCATGGGGAGTCAGAGGGCGAGGCCACAGGGGCTTACTACTCGAGCGACTATGTGGTTGATGTGCTTAGCGCGCGTTCAGCATTGGCAGGCGCCGACTTTGTCAATCCAACCGCCATAGGCCTCTGGGGTCATAGCATGTCAGGCAACGTGGTCTTGCGGAGCATGGCGGCTCAGCCTGACATTTCTGCGGCTGTAATTTGGGCTGGAGCGGGGTTTTCGTATCTTGACCTCCAGCAGTATGGTTTGTCAGACGCGTCTTACCGACCTCCGGCAGATGCTACAGAGCGACAAAGACGTAGGCGAGAGCTGTTTGATGCCCATGGTACTTTTGTGCCCACGAGTGCCTATTGGCAGTCAGTAGCACCAACTAGCTACCTAAGCGACCTACAAGGCACAATTCAACTCCACCACGCGGTAGACGACCTAGTAGTGGATGTGGGTTATAGTCGGGACTTGGCTGCTTCGCTTTCAGCATCAGTTGTGCAGCATGAGTACTTTGAGTATCAAACTGGCGGTCATAACTTGAGTGGCTCGAGCTTTAGCCAGGCTATGCAGCGTACTGTAACCTTTTTTCAGACTCACTTGTCTGGCAGCGAGTGAGCGCACCTTGTCATTTTGGCTTGGCTTCCTATAATAAGCCACACGAAAGACTGGCTTATATGAAAAAATCTGTGGGATTGTTGACGCAATTTCTTGTCCTGAGTCTAGCTGCGAGTAGTATGGCTATGATCTTAACCGGTTGTACGGTTGGGCAAAAAGGACAACCTTCGCTTCCGACTCAGCCAAAAATTACGTCGCCCACAGTTGATACTAATGTCCAAGCATCCCCAGTTTTACCAGGCTCTCCCGAGTACTCGTTTGTTGCCTCAGAATCAGGAGCAACGGCCTTAGCATTGATAGAATCACAAGCCACAATCCAAACCACCGACTTTGGTACCGCCGGCAAATTTGTCACCGCCATCAATGGATTGACCGCAGACGCCGGTCACTACTGGGCTTTTTACGTCAATGGTGCTTATGCCGAAGCAGGTGCAAGTCAAACAATTCTACAAAAAGGTGACACCATATTATTTGTTTATGAAGAAATTACTCCTGTCCAATAGCTTCCGCCCGTCAAACCAGAGCTTACGCTCGCTGGCGCTCGCGGTGGGTGTATTTATTTCCCGATTAGGTATGTTGCCAGCCAATTTTAGTCCGCTGGGCAGTTTTGGTTTTGCCAGTGGCAGCACGGCGGATTCTGCCAGCACTAAATTGAATCGATGGTGGCAGGTGAGTTTGTACATGGCCAGCATCCTGGCTTACGATCTATGGGTTGGAGGAAGTTACCGGGGTGCTAGCTTCACCTACGCCGGATTTTTGCTGTATCCACTTCTGGGCTGGTTGTCTAGAAAATCCATTCGCCACCAAATCTTAGCCTTACCCACGGCCTCGTTTGGCTTCTTTTTGCTGTCCAATATAGGCGTATGGTGGTTCTGGTATGACCACACTTGGCAAGATTTGATTCGCTGCTTTATCTTGGCGGCACCGTTTTATACCCGCACACTTATAAGTGACCTAATATTTGGGTACGGGTGGTTAGCGTACGGTTACTCAAGAGCAAATAAAAATGCGCTTGTGATTACCACCAGCAGAAACGCCGCTAACCAGCCTGCTGTCCAGACAACTGCCTGAGCAGCCTCAGCCTTTTTATTTTCCACAAAGAAAAGCGTGTACGGCCGGTAAAACACGAGAATCCCACAAACCAAGACTGACGTAGAGAAGAGGAGCATCATCATGAGCGGGGCAATCGCTTCGCTTACTCGGTGCGTGCTCAGAGGCGACATGACTCCAATGATAACCATAATATAAGCCACCACGCCGGTTGCTTGCGCCAGACCAATTTTCCATGATGGAAAGTCTACTTTTTTTGGGAAAAGTGACATCATACCGCTCCTTAATGAGCGCAACTACAGTACGCTCCTGAGCTTAGTATACTCTACTTAACGACAGTAAATCTGTCTCTGGAAATTCGCCATTGGTCAATTATTGGAGTGTGTTCTGGTTTGTTTTTAATCAAGATAAGGGAGTAGCCATCAACGTAGATAGGCACCCAAGTCGGGTCGTCCAACCTACGCACCAGGAAGGGTTGCGCCCAAGGAGTCATATCGTGTCGGTAAAAAAAGATGACATTGAACTGGTGTTCTTCTTCCAGCTCTTTCCAGCGCGTTTCTGACTCTTGTGCGGCTATGTAAGTCTGTTCAAAAAAATCCGCTGGGTATGCCTCAGGACGGTTGTCCACAAACACGCGCTCAGATGGGTAGAGGTAATAAATTAAGTAGCCGCCGTTGTCGTAGTTGTTAAAAATCGGTCCGCTAAGTCGCTGTTGTTTGAAGAATGTGATTGCATCTAAGTGCCCGGGCGCTGCTCCAAGTCCGTATCGTGCTAGCCTGGGAGTGAAAATGCCACTCGAGAGGACGATAGCTATGCCACCAAATCCAAGTAGTGATAGGCCAGATAGCCATCCGGGTTGATTTGCGGTACGACGTCGCCAGTCTGTTAGTTTAGGCAGAGCAGACGCTAGCCACTCTGCCAAGGCTGGTACTACAAGCAAGCCTATGAATGGTAGAGCTCTGTTTACAGCCAATGCCAACCCTCCAAAGCAACATATAATTAGTGTAGTTGGCAAATATGCTAGTTGCGCCTTTTTCTGCCCAATTAATTTCATGACAGTGCCAATGAGTACCAGTGAAATAACTAGCAGTCCGTAGAAGTAAACTGGTTCATGGGTTCTATTGGCAATAAACCACAAAGTTTGGTTTTCTGCGATCTGGTAGCCGTAATTTTCAAAAATCAGAAGTGGTGCGACCACACCTTGCCAAAAATGCGGATTGATTAGCGTCACTAGCGTCGTACCGGCAAGCAGAAGGCCAATTTGTTTGAAACGCGAAGGCGAATGCGCAGATCTTAGCCAGCTATAACCAACCAAGATGGGCCCAAAAATGAAAAATAGGTGTAGGTTTGTCCAGATAACTTGGGCCACAAGTAACGTCAGGGCTGTTCTTTTTGTAAGCCCACCTTCTTCAATGTGGTCCAAAATGATGCGGTATAGCGCCACAAAGAAGAGACTGAATAACTCTGGTCTAATTTCTACTCTCAGACAAATGAGTGGTAAGGCTATAATAAGGGCCAGTGCTGTCACAGATGGAGAGTATGACTTGAGGGCAAGTCTGGCAGTGAGCGCGACGCTGCCCATTAGGAGCGTTACTCCAACTACACTCAGTCCAGGAATACCCACGAGGGGTTCTAACGCTGCCATGAGTACGCCAAACAGCCAGTGGTGGTTGATAGCGGCAAATTGAGACGAGGTGTATGAATATAGGTTGGTAGCAAAAACCTGACCGGTGTTGAGAATAATCCGACCATTTTGAATGTGCCGACCCAAGTCTGAAGTCACAAAGTTGAACAGCTGACTTGCTAGTAGACCAGTGTAGATGACGATGGCTAGCACAGGCCAATTAAGTTTCCAGTTGGTGGCTTTCAGCGCAGGTGCGGACATACCTCACTCTTTGGGAGCGCTGAGCCGTTTCTTGATTTTTTCCAGCGAGTACATTAAGCGTTCGTCCAGGTTAATTTTTTTGATGCGGGCAAATCTAAAAATTGTTACCAAAATGTCACCTAGCTCTTGTTCATACGTCTCATCGCGTTGGGCGGCCAGGTTACGGGGTTTGCGACCATGTTCAGCCAGGTAAGCGCGGGCCATCTCACCGATTTCCTCGACCAAGCCCAGGATGAGAATCGAGCCATACTCCTTGGAGTAGCGCTTGTTTTTGTCAATGTCGCTCAGGACATTAAAGTATTTACTGAAGGGCGTGGCGTGGTAGGGAATGGCAGCCGCGTCAGTAGAGGTAGCGTCAATGGCACCTGCGTCAGCCGCAGATTTGGTTGCGCTTGGCTTGGCCGGAACGGTCGCGGGGTGTTTGGGTGAAGATTTGGGGTCTGTCATGAAGTCATTATAGCAAGAAAGCGGCTGTTATTTAGCGAAGTTTAGCCGTATACTATGCCAGAGTAGCCCTATGTCGCAAATTCAGGATGTCAAAGAAGCCAACGATATTGTTGAGGTGATTGGCTCGCGCATTGACCTTAAGCGGAGCGGCACTAATTTCCGTGGCCTATGCCCATTTCACTCAGAAAAATCCCCTTCGTTTTTTGTTAATGAAACTCTCCAGCGCTTTCGGTGCTTTGGCTGCAGTGAGAGCGGCGATGTGTTTGAGTTTTTGATCAAGTACGATGGGATGACTTTTTACGAGGCGCTTCAACATTTGGCGGAGAAAGCAGGCATTACTCTTGAGTCTGTTACCCGTTCGCCTGAGGATGACCTACGCGAGCAGATTAAGGCTGTCCTTGATGTTTCCCGCCAATACTACCACTACCTTTTAACTGAACACCAGGTTGGTCAAGCGGCCCGAGAGTACTTGAAGGATCGGGGCATTACCCAAGAATCAATTAACCTATTTCAAATTGGCTACGCGCTGCCCAGCTGGGACGGTCTGTGCACCTATCTGCATGAAAAAAAGAAGTTTCCCTTAGCAGTGATTGAGAAGGCGGGCATGATTATTCTGGGCAAAAATAATGCTTATTACGATAGGTTTAGAGGCAGAATCATGTTCCCGCTCAAGGACCATCGCGGGCAAGTGGTCGGTTTTTCTGGTAGGACGATGGAGCAGGACGTCAAGGAAGCCAAATACATAAATACTCCAGAAACTTCCGTGTACCACAAAGGCAAAATGTTGTACGGCTACAGTGAGCTGTTTTCCTTCATTAGACAGGAGAAAAAGGTGGTCGTGGTAGAGGGCGAGTTTGACGTCATTTCCAGTGTCCAGGCCCACGTCAATAACGTGGTTGCGCTCAAGGGTTCGGCTTTAACAGAAGATCACGCCAAGTTGCTCTCGCGCTCGGTGGAGTCAGTCACCTTATCACTAGACACCGACAGTGCTGGAATCGAAGCTACCAAAAAAGCTATTAAAGTCTTGCGGCCAACCGAACTTGAATTGCGGGCGGTGGTTTTATCTGCAGGCAAGGACCCAGATGAGTTAGCCAAGAAAGATCCCAAGGCTTGGCGCGAGGCAGTCAAGCAGTCAGTTTCTGGTTACGACTACCTCATTACCGCAGCTGCGCAGAAGTATGATCCGACAACCCCTGACGGTAAACGCAACATCATGAAGGAGCTTGGTCCAATCCTGGCAGCCGTTCCGCACGCGGTAGAACTAGAGTACTATCTCAAGGAGCTTTCTCAGGTATTAGGTGTGCAAAAAGAAGTGGTAAGAACCGACATAGTGTCTTATCAGCGCAAGGGCGCTTTTGCCGCCTTAACTGGCCGAGGTCAGCCAACTCAAGAAAATTCAAGCCATCAGGCTGAGGCCGACCCGCCCACTCGACGCCTCATTCTAGAAGAGTACTTACTATTTTTAATGCTCCATGCCAGTATTGATCAGCTTAAAAACTGGATAGAACAACTCTTCGCCCTAGATGTGACCTTTGTTAATCCGGCAGTGACTGCCTTGCTCAAGCGGGCCCAGGGCACCAGTGCTCAAGATCTGCAGGCTTTTGCCAGATCTCTTTCCAGCGATCAACAACAACTTTTGTTTGAGCTGCACTCACATCCTAAATACTTGACCACTTTTGACGAAGCGGAACTTGATTCAGAGCTACGCAAGGTGTTTTTGGACTGGAAAAATGAAGTGGTGAGACAGCAAGTGGCGGTGATCAGTGCGCGT
>CAZSHY010000027.1:0-15281 GCA_964607125.1 uncultured Pseudomonadales bacterium
AGCCACCCAGACATTGAGAATAGGAGCAAAATCATCGTCATAAGGAGTGGCTATGGCTATGTGAGTTGCACCGGTGCGGGAAATTGCGTGTGTTTGCTGCTCGGCCACTTGCTTGAGAGTCTCAGGGTCATGGAGATATTGACCACTGTTATCTCTGGAAAACTTCATGGTATCGATGGCTTGAACATTCCACCACGACTGTGCGCTGGCAGGTCGGTGCGCGGCAATTAATGACGAGCCAATCCCCAAGCCTAGGCCGGCGGCCACAACGATGATGAGTACAGCATTAAATCTTAGATACATTAGGTTTATTGTACCAGGCATTTACTTCTGCCTGCCATACACAGGTTGAGTGGCCACGTTGGGTACAAACTCTGGATTTAATTCGTAGATATCCGCAAACGGGAAACTGGCCACTCGAGTGTACTTGTAGAGCTGTTGAGTTTTGTTGATCAACCTGAAAGTGGAGTCGTTTTCGTCGTTGGTGCGCATGACAATCCATCGCGCCCAGCGGTCGGGACTAGTGGTGGCACTTTCCCAGTACTTACCCGTGCCCTCATGGATGAACTTTTTCATCGGCAGTTCTGAGGAGAAAATAATTGCATCATGGGAAGCGGCGCTGATCAAGACAAAACCAGGTTCATTTTTGGCGTGGTCGCGGAGCCAACTACTGACTTCGCTAACATTTTTTTGGCTGGAGCCAACCCGACCATCATCAATGGTAACAGCGTCCGCGTTGAGAAATGCAAAAATATTAACAAAGACAATCAAGCCAATAATTAAGGCGCGGTGATTAACAAATCTAGAGGCTAGGTAGCCCAAGAAAACTGCCACCGAGGGCATCATCATGATGCCATAGCGGACATTGAACCAAGTGTCGCCATTAAGGTTTTGCACGAACAGGACCGAGTGGCCTAAATAGAGAGCGATAATATTGAAAACCAGCGGTGCCAGTAGCGCTGAGGTGGCGATGCGTACATTGAGGGGGATTTTCTTATCAAAAAACAGTAACACAGCGCCTAATGTGCCCAGCAGAATGTGCAAAATGCCCACGTTGTAGACCATGGCATACCAATAGGTTTGGAGAGCCAACCACCAGTTGTGTTTGGTCAGGAGTACGCCGGCGGCGTCCAGCTGGTCTTGTTGGGCGTGGGCTGAGTACGGGCCAAAAGCAAAGTAAAGTGGGTCCTTGAAAATAAGTAAGTTCCACAACAGCCATAGGACCACGCCGAGGCCAGCCACGGTGCAGAACAAGAAAAATAACCCTTCGGCTTTGGTTTTACCACCAGTCCGCAAGCCGTAGAGGATAATTAAGGCCGTGCTCCAAGCTAGGAGGAACCAGCCGTCATAGCGGACTAGTGTGGAGAGCATGATCCAAGCGGCGGCTTGAATCAACGTCAGCAGCTTGCCTTCTTCGTGATACTTAATGAGTTCGTAAACGCCAGTAGTCATGGTGGCGATAAGTAAGAGTTCCGTCATGGCTGTAGACTGTAAATAAACGATGTTCAAGTTGGTGGCAAAGACTATTGCGCCAAAAACCTGACCTAGTCGATTGACTCGCAGTCGCGCCAAGGTTTTCATGACAATGACGGTTGTTAGAATAAACGAGGCCATGGATTGGAGTGCACCGGCTAAGCCCGTGTGCCACATCGTGTCGTGCCAAACGGTGGGGACCATGAGCAAGTGCGGCAGGGGTAACCAGACGCTTCCCAGCTGGGCCATACCTGGCTTGAGGCCTTCCACCACCCGGCGGCCAATGTCCAGATGTGAGCGGGCGTCGTTGTAGGCTAAACCAAGGCCAGATTGGAGGTAGTGAATGAAGGCGAAGATGGAGACAGCGGTCACGATTAGGAGGACGATCAGGGTGGCGTACTTATCCAGAAAAGCAGTTATTTTTTCCACAGTTTGAGTGGAAACGGAAAACGTAGTCAGGCGTTGAAAAATGGTCATGATCGTTTAGCGCGGTGAGTACGCGATCCTTTGGTTGGTACAACTTTGACCGGCGAAGCTGGTGAACTCGCAGTTCGATACCAGATCAAAAATAAGCCCATGGGCAAAATCAGGGCAAGTACGATGGCATAGTAGGTAGTGGCGGGAATTGATTTATTCAACACGTGGTTGTAAATGAAGGAGTTGAGCTCATCATCTTGCAACATTCTAATGTTAATTCTGTAATCAGATTGCAAATTGATGTGTCTAGCTTCCACAAATGGCGGAATCACGTTGGTGGTCAACGGCGCAAGCGCAGATACCGCTGTGCTGTAGATAAATACGACTGTAAATAATAAACGAACTAGAATTTGGTTAGAAAATCTGGACAAACCAATAACGGCCAATATCATCAGCTCGGGCATGACTGCGAGGATGTAGCGTGAGCCAAATGCCCAACCACCGTACGGATCACCAAACATGGTGTACAAAACCAAGCAAGTCACGGGCACTGTCAGTAGTAAAACCTCATGCTTTTTCTGCACACCTTGAAGTGCGCCCAAGCCCAAGATGGCCAAGAGGGCCACTGGTGTATAAATTACAATGCCACGATCATGACTTATGATGAAAGATCTAAATCCTTCCAACATGTTGCGCGTATGCAAAGCGCCAACTGCCTCCCGACCCGATTCTGGTTTGGCCTTAATTTCTTCCTTCAAATCTTGAACGCGTGGAATGGTGTTACTGAGTCTGGTTGCACTGCCAAACTGAGTATAATTATAGTAGCCATAGCAGAGCATTAATCCTATGAATACCAAAGGTGCAAGCAAATGGACGAGTTTCAACTTGAGTACGTACTTGCCAGCGGGTTGAGAAATAGCAAAACTATTGAATCCAGCCACTAATGCTAGGGGAATGAAAATGAGCAAATTGGGAAAGTCTATGAAAACCGCAATCGCATAACTTAGCCACATGATGAGCGCTCCGCGCCAATTATCCATAAATGAAACTGCATACAGGGCGGTTAGGATAAAAAAGCTGGAAATAACATGAGCATATAAAGTTACCGAGTAACCCCAAGCGTTAGTAGAAAAAGCAAACAGCAAGGCCGCAAGCAGGCCATAATGAGCAGGTAGTCCGAGTTTTTTTACATACATAAATATCATCCACATGCTACCAATGGCAAAGATGGTGGGTAGTAAAAATACCGCTAGCTGAGACATGCCCCACTTAGTGCCAAGTACAAACAGCGGGTAGGCAAGCAGAGAAGCTCCTGGTGGGAAAAAAGAGAAATAGTGGCCATTAATGTAGCCAATATCAGGAGTACCCATTGAGGCGAAAGTATCTATAGCAATTCTCCGCTCATGGTACATGGCCAAGATCATGGCGTAGCGCGATCGTTCCTGAGAGGTTTCAAATGCTTGACCACTTTTTTCCATCTCGTACTCAATTTGAACTGGGGTGGGGTTGCCTAGGGATCCACGTATAGTCAGTGCGTACAGTGCTATGACCATCAGAACAAAGATAGCGCTAATGAGTCGGAAAATGTTTTTAGACATAAGTTTTGGTCTTTTGGACTAACGAATCTTTATATTGTAAAGCAATCCAGAACCACTCGGTGAGTAATAATCCGAGGGGTGAGAGCATGGCCATTAACTGGGGCACGCTGGTCTCGCGCTCAAGGGCGACTCTGTGCAACAAAAGCGGGTTGGGTGAGCGCATAACTTTATTATCCACGGTAAATGCAGCCTCAAAGCCAGCCTGATTAACAGCCTCACAAATTTGAGGTGAATAGGCGCCTTTGGGATAAGCAAAAAACCTGAGTGGCAAGCCCAATCTTTTGGCAGCCAGTTTGCGCGAAGCGGTAATTTCGGTGTGAAGTTGGGCTACGCTGCAGCTGTGAAGATTTGCATGAGTGTGGGTATGATGGCCAATTTCCCAACCACCATCATGCAGCTTCTTAATTTGAGTGTCGGTAAGGAGCGGCAATTGGTTATCTAACTCTGTTCTATTAGCATGCTGAGGACTACCTAGAACAAATACACAGGCTGGAGTATTGGTGGTTTCTAAGGTTGGCGCGGCGTGAGTGAGTAGATTTTGGTAGCCATCGTCAAATGTGAGCGCCGCGCCAGTTTGTGTGCTAACGACTGTTTTTAAGTCAGTTAAATTAAAGTGTTCTCGTAAAAACCGGACATGCTCGGACAGTTCCTGAGGATGAGTTGTGTAGCGCCATTGATCAAAACCAACTGAGTGATAACAGAGCACAATGCCTCCGGTGGGTTTTTTCCATAAGAATGGCAAGCTATAGTAGATGTTGCCCAAAAACCAAAAAATGCTGCGGGAGACTATTTCATAAAATGTGAGTCTTCTGGGCGCAAAGTAGTTTGCACATGCTAGCGCGTCAGCATACATGTGGGAGTTAGGCGCATCTATAACCAAACTTTGTAAACACCCGTACAAGACCAAGGCTTGCCACCGTTTAATTTCACTGGTGGAATTGATAGGTGTAAGACAAAACTCTGTGCACCAATCATAACCGAGGGTTTGACCATATAGTCTGGGCAGTTGAGCGCTATCAAAGAGTGGGTCGGAGATCACCGCATTTTCCCAGTCGGTGATGAGAATGGAGTTTTGGCTGATCATAATGTTGTCAGCGTCCAAATCACGGTGAGTCACGCCAAGCTTAATTTGGGCAAACAATGAAGGCATGTACTGCCAAATAAAACTTGCAAATAATTGCCAGATAAGTTGGCGATGCTTCATTGGTTTGAAACATGATGTGACAACCAATTTGCAACTGTTAAGAATAAAGCTGAGGGGAGTCCGTGTGCCTAGCGGTAGTTGTGAGTAGTCTTCAGCTGGCTCAAGTGCTGCCATAAATTTCATGATTTTGACTAACGCCAATTTCATTGATTTAGCATCCATCTCGGCCAGTTTTTTACCTGGTTCATAGGCAGTTGATAACTGACAGTGTTCTGCATCTTGTTGGAAGGAAATCACTTTGGGTGTGTGAACTTCAGCTTGAGCTGCATGGTCAGTCAAGAGCGCCAGCATAGTTGCCTCATTGACTATGTACACCCGATCAATTGACTGCGGATGCCCTGTCACTGTTTTGGTCACGATTTTGCGCTTAGTGTCAATTTTGACCACACGCTGTGGTTGACTATGTGGGAGCAAGCGTTGCAGCTGGTTGATTAAGTTAAGAAGTTTCATAAAATTTATGAGTGGGTGCTTTCAGCAGTAAACCAGTTGAGTGAGTATTTTTGGATTGCATGCTTGAGGATCGGTTGGACTAGAAGATTAAGCATGATCACATAAGAAACTCCTAACGGATTGAATACTAGCTGTTTGCCCACTTGTTTAAGCAGCCAAACTTTATCTCGCTGAGTGTAAGGGGTTAGATCAAAGTCAAAATAGGGTTGGAGTTCAGAGTTAACTGCCATCGGTTCTGACCTGAGAACTTGTTTAAGATAGTCGCTGGTAACTGTGGGTAGTTTGTAAGTGATGACAGCTTCTTTGGCGTACCTGAATTTTAGTTTACTGGCCAAGGTCTGAAAATAAAGATAAGCATCTTCATTGACTATGGGTGGGAAAGTGATGGTGCGTGCAAAATTGCCACGGATGGCTAAACAGGAACCAGTGCAGCCGAACAAATTATTGCCGTCAAGGTGGTTGTCTCTAGATGCTTTGAAGACAGAAAATGTAGACAAGACTGCTTTTTGCATGAAGGTGCTAGCATGAGCTGGACGCGAATTGCCACCAACCAGTACGACTTGTTCATCGGCAAATGGTTGGCAAATTTTGTCCAGCAAATAAACGTTGGGCAAGTCAATATCTGCGTCCAGCATGAGAATGACTTCACCCTTACACTCAGCAAATAACTGCTGGAGCCGTTTGGTTTTACCCATGCGGTGATGATCATCAATTACACGAATTAGCGGATTGCCAAGTGAGCGAGCAAGTTCTGCAGTTTTATCAGTGCAACCATCACACGCCACCACAATTTCTACAAGTTTGACGGTATTTGTCTGCTGGCGGAGAATTTTGGTCAACACGCGGCGAATTCCACTAGCCTCGTTGTAGGCAGCAATTGCGATAGACAGTTTAATTTTGCGGCGGCGCGTTGGACTTGGCATACTAATTTTGTTTGAGCACTTGTGATTTTACGAATGCAGCAGTTTCTTCTGCCACTTTTTTCCAGCTGAACTGGCGGGCAAATTTTCTAGCAGCGGTTCTCATGTTTTTGTTTAGATCGGGTTGGGCAACTTTGACCAAAGCTTGACCGAAGGCTTGGGTATCAAAAGCCGGAATTTTATAAGTAGCCTCTGCGGGCAACCAATAATTTTCTGGTATATCAAACACAACATGTGGCAACCCAGCGGCTAGTGCTTCAACGGTCCATAAACACATTTCGTCGTGACGTGAGGGAAACACCACGGCAACAGCTTGGGACATAAGTTGGTATTTCTTTTCACCATATGCCGAGCCGACAATTTTAACTTTGTCGTCTAGTTTGAGCGAAGTGATCAAAGCCTTGATTTTGGCTTCATCTGGTCCGTGGCCAGCAATGACCAGAGGATAACGCAGCTTAGCCTCAGCAGCTTTGTAGCTTTTAAGTAACAAGTCGATGCCTTTTTGCTCAATGTCAAATCGACTCAGGAATAAATAGTGCTGGGGTTGATTGTGAGGTAAATCAAAATAGAGCGCTTCCACACCTTGTTGAACAATTTTGGTGGTCAACTGTGGATTGAGTTGGAGTAATTTAGCATTATCAATTTTGGAGTAGGGCAACGCATATTTGTAAAACTGAATTCCCCATCTTTCAATTAGATGAAAAGGCAGCTTGTACTTTTTGGCAAACTCAGCCGCATTGAACATAGATGGCAGAATCACAACTGGAATTTTGGTACACAGCGGAGTGAGCAAAGTTGAGGTGGGTGCGGTAGAGCACTCAATGATTACGTCGGCGTGGTTTGGCTTAAGCTTAAGCGCATATAGCGGAGCGGCAAATAAGTAAGCCAAATTGTTCAGCTTAATCCATTTAGAGCCTAGGCCAATATGACGGTACGCTATGCCAGCTTCAATTCGGTCAACTGAGCCTGGGTAGCGTGAACAAATGACTTGCACCTCGTGACCAAGCTTAACCAATTCTTGGCCGACAGCCCAGGTTGCTCTGCCCTGACCCGCGCCAAGCAAGGGATTGTTGTGCTGATCAAAATCAAAATATATAAACTTCATAACTAGGTTACTCCTTGGAAGTCTGGATCATGGTCCAGATGGTGCCTTTGCCTTGTTGACTTAAAAACGGCATGCTCAGACGCTGTAACACTTGCAGTGATAAGGCTGCAATAAGTAATAGAGGATTTTTGACAAACTGGCGCAGGTAAACTTGAATTTTGGTTTGAGCTGGAATAGCATACTCCACTTGGCTTAGTTGGCTGAAAGAGTTGGTTACATTCCGATTGGAATGGAGAAAGCGGGCGGTTTGGAGCAGATAATCGCGGAGCGTGCCTGGGACACGAAAAGCACTCACAGCCCCTGGGGCAAATCTAAAAGCATGACCAGCTTTTATCATCGCAAAGTATAACCAGTGGTCATTGGCTACGGCCTCGGCGGGTATGGTCATGGAGCTGACAAATTGTTGTCTAGCCGCAGACATGCATCCGGGGTGGTTGTGGACATTGTGGCCGTCGTTGACTAATTTAGTGATCATTCTCCAGGTCAATTCATAAGAGGTGACGACTTTTTCAAACAGTGTTCGTGGAGGTAGCGGCAGGTTATTGCCACCGACTAGGCCAACGGTTGGGTCTTGAAATGGCTCGACCAACTTTTCAAGCGAATCGAGAGCGGTTAGGACGATATCAGCATCAAGGGCAATCGTGATGTCGCTGGTGGATTTTGCATAGAGCTGATTTAAGCGGGCGGCTTGACCAACGCGTCGACCATCATTGACCAATTTGAGCAGCGGATTTTTCCCTTGGGCTCGAGCCACGATCTCGGCAGTCTTGTCGGTACAGCCATCACAAAAAACTGTGATGGAACTGAGCTTGAACGTGGTTTGCTTTTGCTGACTGATTGAGTCCAATAAGCGGGTAATGTTTTTTTCTTCATTATGCGCTGGAATGCCAATGGCCACGGTGGGTGTGGTAGTTTTGTAAAAATCTTTGATCACCGCGCAGACCTGTTTGGCTTCAGTCTTAGTTAGATAGGGATTAATTGGTAGGGACAGAACGCGTCCGGCCATTCGCTCGGTGACAGGAAGTTGAGTCGAGCAGGGTTGCCATGCTTTTTGTTGATGAATTGGGATGGGATAATGAATCAGACTCTCGATCTCACGGTCGGCGAGGAATTTTTGAAGCTCATCTCTGCGCTCTGCTTCAATCACATACAGGTGATAGCTGTGGCCACTACCCGGGCGTACCTGGGGCGTGCGCAGTTGTGGAATGCCGGCTAGTTCGCGGTCATAGACTGCAGCAAGCATTTGTCGCTGCTTGAGTTGAGCCGGAAGCGTAGATAACTTCTGACGCAAAAATACGGCTTGAAGATCATCAAGACGGCTGTTGATGCCGATAACATCGTGGTAGTAACGTTTTGACTGTCCATAATTGCGCAGCATCATCGCTTGTTGGTAAAGTTCTTTGGAGTTGGTAGTAATGGCACCGCCGTCACCATAGGCGCCTAAGTTTTTGGTTGGGTAAAAACTGAAACAACCCATGATTCCCAGCGACCCAGCCTGTTTGCCCCGGAAGGTAGCGCCGTGAGCTTGGCAGGCGTCTTCTACGATGGGTATGTTGTGTTTTTTAGCAATATTGGCTATCTCAGTCCAATTGACGATTTGACCAAACAGATGGACAGGCATGATGGCTTTGGTGCGTTTTGTGATGGCGCGCTCTACAGCCGCGGGGTCTAGGTGGTAGTACTTATCAATATCAACTAGGACTGGTTCGGCTCCAACTTGCTTAATTGACAGGGCAGTGGCAATGGCTGTGTTGGCCACCGTAATGACTTCATCTCCGGGGCCGATGTTAAGTGCTAGTAAGGCAATTTGCAGCGCCTCTAATCCGTTGGCTACGCCTATGGCATATTTGGTGCCAACAAAAGCAGCAAATTCTGCTTCAAAAGCGGTAGACTCTGGTCCCAGAATGTAGTGCCCGGTGTCCAAAAACTTGTTAAACGCTTCGACGAGCTGTGCGCGCTTTTCCGTCGTTTCTCGTTTGAAATCATTCATGCGGATCATAGATCTCCTTGACTAATTGAGTAAATGAATCATAAGAACGAATGTAATCTGCTTCATTATAAAAATCGTCTGCTAAGACCATTAGGGCTGCATCCCTGGAGAATCCGGTCATCTCGTGCCAAACCATTGGATCAATCCGCACGCCATCTTCTGGACGATTCAAAAAGATTTGGGTTTTTTCAAAACCATTGTCAAAATTGATGGTGACGGAACCCTGGATGCAAAACAATGCTTGTTGGGTTTTGTGATGCGCGTGATGGCCACGCACAGCGTGAAAGTCTACCGAGGTAATGGTGTAGACACGCTTGATGGGGAAGAAGATGTGTCTATCGGACTCAATGTATGTCAGCACAGCCTCATCAATAACCACAGGCGAGCTGAGCTTAAGGTGTGAGTGGTCTAAACTTGGTATTTTCATAATTTGGCCGATGCTGTTGGTGCTGATTCGTAGATTGGGTCTTCAGCAGTTCTAGAAGCAACAATGCTCAGATATTTTTTAACACTTTGACTCCAGTCAAACTGTTCTGCCCACACTAGGGCTCGTTTGGCCAATCGCTGGCGCAGTTTGGCATCGGCAATCAGCGTGCAAATGGCTTTTTCAAAATCAGCCACAGTGGCGGAAACGAGCAAACCGGTTTCTTGATCCAAAATGGAGTCGCGCAAGCCCTTGACATTGGCGGCAATCACAGGTGTGCCGGCGGCATTGGCTTCAATTACGGTTATGCCCCAGCCTTCGACCATTGACGGTTGGACAGCCATCCAGCTTGATGACAGAAGCGCAAATTTTCGTTCATCATCAATAAAACCTAAGAATTCAACTGCGGACTCAAGATTGAGTTTTTGTGCCAGTTGGAAGAGTCGGGGCTGATCTTCACCAGTTCCAGCGATGTAAAACTTGGCATTGGGGTAACGCTGATGAACACCCGCAAACGCTCTGATGGCCAAGTCGATGCGCTTGTAAGTCTTTAGGCGGCCCACATAGACCAGACTTGGGTGTTTAGTTTTTGGAGTTTTGCGGAAATTCTTGAGATGAATACCAGGGTTAACCACCCATATTGATTTGTCGTTACCCAAACCAATTTTGATCATGTCCTGTTTGGAGGACTCGGAAACGGTGATTAAGTTATGGCGGGAGTATAAGTAAGGAGTTAAATCACTTTCTATTAGCGAAGCCACTGCCGCCAAAGGTGTGGGCAAATGTTTCCAAAAAACCTCCTGATGAATGTGGTGGATGAGCAGATATATGGGCTTGCGGATGTAAAGCGGTGTTAGAAATGGAATACCGTTGGCGCTGTCAATTACCACATCGATGTTGGTTCTGAATCGGAAAAAGTAATAAAGAGCTGCCCAAATATAAACAGTGTAAAAACCACCCCGACGGAAAATAGTAACTCCATCCATAACTTCATATCTGGGGCTTTTATTGTCATTACCACAAAAAATTGTTGCCTGATGCCCAGCTTTAACCAATCCTCTGGCTAATTCAAACGTGTAGGCTTCGGCTCCGCCTGCCCAAACATGACGTGTGTCACGCCAATTTAAGATTAAAAAGCGGAGTGAAGTTTTGGTAGTTTTGCGACCTTTTTTGGTCAGCGGAAATTTGGCAAATAGGTCAAAAAAGTCAGTGACATTAGCCAGTGGGGCTTTAATTTTGTGATAGATCAAGTGTAGGGTTGTCAGGGCAACAGCGTTGAGCGCGCCACTGATGAACATGATTTGGACTACTTGGTTAAGATCTGCGTGGAAGAACCACAGCGCTGCGGTTTGGCAGAGCGCGATGATAAACGAGCTGATGGCGAAAATGTACTCTTTCCTTGCCAAGTGATATTGGACAACCACTTGCGAGACTGTAAATAGGAGTATGCCTAGACCATAGACTGGATAGTAGCCTAGAATCAGGCTCATTTTTTGGACGACCTCCGCAAATGGTAGTCGTGGCAGGATGAAGCCCATGGAAATAAATGCTAAGGATGATAGGCCAGCAGTTAACGCCAGAATCATTAGCAGAACGTCCTGACTATTCTTCTTTTGGCCCTCGCGATAAGCAACTAGCGGTAGAATAAAGCTTGCCGTTAAGTTGCCCGCAAAAAAGATCATTTTGCCCAAAAGACCAAGTAGGCCATATCGACCGGTTTCTTCGGCGGATAGGAAGTGAGCGACTAAAACGTTATCTAAGCTAAAAAATGCTACTGCCGAAAGATTGGCCACCAGAGCTAGGGAGAAAAAGGATTTAGACAAGCGATATTCGCGTAAATCATCTGGACCTGCGTCGTGGGTAGGCGTGAACTTAAACAAGAGGAGTGTGGCCAAAATGGAACTAATTGGTAAGCTCAGCACGATAAGCTCATGATTGCCTGACCAAACAAGCCCTAGGGTAGCAAGAAGTCTAAATACGGGTTCGGCCAGCGTCAAGACTGCCAGAGAGGCAAATAACATTCTGCCCCGCAAGTAGCCTTCGCCAACCGCGCGAGTGATACCGCCCATGATCACCAGACTAAACAGGCCCAAAATCCAACCACTAGAAAAATTGAGGAAACTTTTGGTGTATGGCAGCAGCACTATCCAAGTCACGCAGAGGACCAAGCCTGCAAGCACAGCCTTGCTGAGGAGGTGACGCCAGAAACGTTGAGCCCCATCAATCTTGTACTGGCCTAATAGAAATGCAGTCCGGTGGTTGACGGCGGCGGTGAGCGCGCCGTAGGGGATGCCAACCAGGTACATCAAACTGCTAAAGGTATTTAAAAATGCAAAGTCAGTGACTTGAAGTTCGTTGCCCAGATAGATGCTAACCATTGTATTGAGCACGTTGGCAGCAATGGCGGCCATGATTAAAAGTACACCGCCAATCCGACGCGGCGATTTACTCAATGAGACCAATTTTTGAAAGATGTTACCTCGCAGAGAACTGAGAAGGTTAATAAAACTATTTAACTTTTTCTGAGTATAAGTAAATGGTAGTAAATAATTTGAAGTGGGCGAAGTTTGAGCTTCCACTTCTGCCAGCACAGCAGCGGTAGCCTGAGCCAAGCCTTCTTTAGCCTCCTGCTCCAGCTCCTCCTTCTTCAAGTGCAGTCCATGAATAGTTTTTTCCCAATAGTGAGGTTTGACGATGAGTTGGTAGAGGGCAATCATGGCCGCATAACTGGCCGCCAGCCAGTAGAACGGTACCAGCAGCACGTACTTGAGCAAACTCCACTGTTCCCGCTTGGCCAAGCCGATCATGTAGTAGTAGATGAACAAGAAGTTGCCAAAAACCAGTGAAATGGCCGCCATGTAGAAAATCACTGACGGGAACAGAGCTTCAATGGCCGCGCCCATCTGGGCATACAACACAAAGTAGGTGACGGTCAGCAACCACATGAGGGGGTTAATCAGCAAAAAGGCAATCTTGCCACCGACGGTGAGCTGGAAAATCAAGGAGTGCCAACCATAGGCGCGAGTCAGCTCCAGTGGGTTACGCATGTGCAGTAGGTAGGTCTGCATGTAGCCCTTGATCCAGCGCGAGCGCTGGCGGATCCAGTTGCCCAAGTCGCTGTTGGCTTCTTCCAGAGTCACAGAGTCCACAATCGCAGTCCGGGCGCC
This sequence comes from uncultured Pseudomonadales bacterium, assembly GCA_964607125.1. GTDB lineage: Bacteria > Patescibacteriota > Microgenomatia > UBA1400 > PJMF01 > CAZSHY01. The sequence goes on from CAZSHY010000027.1 coordinate 12,749, forward strand.
CTGCTTGAACAAGCGTACACCCAGGTCGCAGTCTTCAGTGACGTTGAATGGGTCCCAGCCTTGCAGTCTGAGCAAGTCCGCTGTCCGGAAGTGGTTGGAGGTACCGCCCAGAGGAATGGTGGTTTGGAAGGACTGCAGACCGGTCAAAATGACGTCAAACCAGAGTGAGTACTCGGCGGTGAAAAAGCGGGTAAGTAGGTTTTGGCTGGAATTGTAGTAGTTGAGTTTGGCTTGAATACATTTAATTTCGGGCGGGGTTTTTTGGAAGGCAGCGTAGACTTTTTTGAGCTGGAGCGGATCAGGCGCGTCCTCGGCATCAAAAATGACCAAGTACTCGCCCTTGGCGTGACTCAGGCCGTAGTTGCAGGCTTTGGGCTTGGTTTTGGGCAAAGAGTCTGGCACGACCAAGATGCGGACAAATGAAGGCAAGTTCATCAGCTGTGCCGCAGCGATGGTCTGTTTGTCGTCCTCTTCCAGAAGTAGGATGACATCGAGTTTATCCTTGGGCCACTCCAGCTTGGCAATGCTTTCCACAAAGTGAGGCACCATGTGCGCCTCCTTATATAGAGGGCACAAAATCGTGTAGGTGGGCAAATCTTTATCTTTAAGTGCGCTTAATTCCTCTGGAGTGGAGGAAATTTCTGGCGGGAACTGCAAGCTGCGCAGGACTAGCACTAGGTTGAACATGACGTCGGTAAAGTAAATGGTACTCAGGACCGCCATGATACCGATGGCCAGAGTCATGCTGTGAAAGAAAATGGCATAGGCACACAGGCCCACGAATGAGAGGGCTAACCCGCGCTGCCACCAGGAAATGGTGTGAATGGCTGATGTGTGGTGGGGTAGTTGGGTGTGGGTAATGTAACGGTGACTTTTGTAGATGAGGCCAGCGCCGACCATGGTCGATGTCTGGTAGGAAGCCTGTGGCTGTTGTTCGTCTGGATGAATGGTCAGAGGCTGTTCAGGGGTGAGGCGATACTTGAGGGTGCGCAGAAAAATTTCTCGGGCGGAGTGGACTAGGTCAATTTTGGACTCGCCTTTGGTCCGCTTGGCAAACTCAATCTCCACCTCGTCAATGTTGTAGCCCAGGCGGTTGGCGGTCACGATTAAGGGAATATCGATGGTCCAAGGTGAGACGTCTTCTTCTCTAATGTGGGTGATGATGTCGCGCTTGAACAGCTTGAGGCCAGACTGGACATCATAGGGCATATTGAATAAGACTCGGCCTGTGATAAACCTGCCAATGGTGCTGACGGCTTGGCGTTGCCAGCTGAGTTTGCGTGGCTTGCGCCGGGCGATGACCAAACCAGCGGTTTCGGTGAGTTTGGCCATCTGAGCCAAGGCTTCTGGTGGGTACTGTAGATCAGCGTCAATAAATGCGAGATAGGGGGCAGTGGAGTGCTTGGCACCTTCCAGGATGGCGTAGGCCTTGCCTGGTTTGCCCTGCTTTTTGAAAACTTTAACAGGGTAGTTAGCTTCTAATTTTTTGGTGACTTGAAAAGTTTTATCGGTGGAGTAGTCGTCAATGACAATGATGTGGTGAGTAATTTTGGCCCGAAGCAAACTCAAGTGCAGTCTGTCAATCAGAGTAGGGAGTGACGCAGCCTCGTTTTTAGCGGGGATAATGATGGCAAGCTCTTGCATGAGTTTGAGATGGGTGTTTGTGATAAAGATGGTATTATCAAAATAATTTTGATATTGTACTACATCCAGATAAAAATGACTATAACTAATATACACATCTGCCACACATCTGATGGGGGCAGCTCAAAGAAGTTATTATCAGCCAGCAACTGGGGAAAAATACGTGTCTATAGGTATCAATGTATCAAAGCAGACGAACAGTCTAGCATGGCGGCACAGCAATGGGGAAGAGGGGGAATTATTTGAATAATAGCATGGAAATCCGGGCCATTTGCCTGAAGAGTTGAGTGGCAGAGTGCTGGAACGTCATGGGTGAGATCACTTGACGCAGTTCAGCTTCCGCAGTGCTAACCAGTGAGTTGAGTGAGCTGCGTAATTCTGGATCAAGAGTTTGTCTAGGCTTGGCATTCTCATTCGTCAATAATCTGAAACCATCAGTTGTGGGCTCACGACTGATATTAAGGATAGTGTTATGCATTTGACTAGTCAGGTGCAATCCAACCTTTCTGAGTAAATCAGGGGTAATTTCGGTACACATTTCATTCCAGTCAAAATCTGATGCAAGGCTGAAAGCAACTATTCTGAGTAAATTTGGATGTCCGTATGAAGCGGCAAAACAAACTTGAATGAACAAGTCCAGATTTTCTTGATCCATTGAGTCGAGAATTTGAAACTCCTCTGGATCACTGAGGTCTCTGGCAATTTCAAGTATTTTGTGTACAAACAAACCGACTTGGTCTAAGTCCCAAAACGATTCGTGTACATACTTCACTGGTTCGCAATTAAGTGGCGTGAGTAGACTGTCCCATTTTTTGGCGAGTTCCTGGGCCTGAATCACCGCCGCGTTATACCCAATGGTCAGCACTAAAATTGCGTCCGGATACATCTC
>CAZSHY010000028.1:0-781 GCA_964607125.1 uncultured Pseudomonadales bacterium
CAGTCCCAATACCAAACTTCCGCTAAGTTGCCCACAGATTCCGAGTTGGGATCATCGGTGGCCGGTCGCTCATCATGTCTCACGCCCACTATCAGTATGGTTGGATCCGCCAGGCCGCCAAACACATAGCCTGGTCCGCAGTCGCCGTTCGCCTGTAAAATGTTTTCTTCTCGCCCCGTTTTAAGATTCAGTTTCCAAATTGATTGACCTGAGCAGGTGTCGTATTTTCTAGTAACCAGCAGCAGCGTATTTTGACTGGCGTTGTAACCCAATATTTCAGTTGCCTCAGCGAACCCTCTCGACTTAGTCAGCACAAAACGCTTGGATACAGCCGCCATTTCCTGAATCAGGCCGACGGGTTGGGTGTCTATTTGGATTTCAATCAGTGAGTAGGTTAGATCTCTCGAAACAGCATTCATGTCTACCAGGAAAAGACGCAGCGAGTCGGTGTCAAACCAAAATGCATGCGTTCGACTGCTAATGAATTGTCCAAGTCTGTTCAAAAACTTATCATTGGTCACGGTCGTTGGTTCAGTCACGCCATCCTCAATAGCCAGCTGGAATTGTTGGTTGGGGTCTGATGGGTCTGCCACAAATGTGTACGCCACTCCGTCGATAATTGCATGAGGTCTTTGATTAAAAAAGTAAAGACCATCGGTTCGTTTCCGACTGAGCTCGCGAATATTTTGAGCAATTTGGTTGTTGTTTAGATTTTCAGATACTGGCGTGGGTGATGGCGACTGCGCGAACTGGTTTTGACCGCGATTTAAAGACCACATCA
>CAZSHY010000028.1:791-15075 GCA_964607125.1 uncultured Pseudomonadales bacterium
GTTTGGACTGTGATGTACATCAGGAAGACAGGCGCGAACAAAATACTCGTGATGAGCAGCCAGAGTCTTTTCCACCTTTGCCATCTTGAGGCTGATGACTGATTGACAAGTGGTGAGGTGTAATCCATGACAAGATTGTACCAAGTATTTACCGGTACATACAATCTAAAGGAAAGGAAGTAAATCTAACTACTCAAGCGCTCGTAGATGCGTTGCATGACTGCAGGCGCCACGTTCTTCATCTTCTTGAGACTGCGGGCGCGCTTAACCAAGCGACGTTTTTCGGTCTTCTTGACGGCGCGAGCCTGTGAAGGACTGATGTAGTACTTGCGAGCTTTGGCGCGGTCAACGATTCCTGAATTGATGGTCGCTTTTTTAAATTTGCGAATCAAATCTGATGTGCTATCGTTGCCTAATGATTTTACGAGAATCGGCATGTAATTCACTCCTATGGTGTTGTTGAGTTAGAGACAGGCTGCTATTATACATGAGCATGATTGACTTGTCAGTAGTAATGTTTCTCGAGGAAAGTGTTGTAAATGCAAAAACTTAGATTAGATACCCCCGATGGTTTTTCCCTAGCCGTGGAGTACTCACCGGTTGAATCTGCCAAGGCTTGCGTGGTCATGGCCCATGGTATGACGGTCAATATGTACAACGAAGGCATGTATTTTAAACTTGAAGATCGGCTAAATAAGTTGGGCGTGGCTACCATTCGTTTTGACTTTAGAGCTCATGGTCAGAGTTCTGGAATAAGTCATCAAGATTTCTGCATATCTGGAGAACTGACTGATCTTGCCACCATCATGGATTTTGCCAAACAGGTTGGGGCGCCCAAGCTTGCCCTAGTCGGCGCCAGTTTTGGCGGTGGTATCAGCGCTTTATACGCCGGAGATCATGCTGCCGACTTGACTGCACTTGTGCTGGTAAATCCTGTTTTGAATTATCAAGAGGATTTTTTGGAGCCGGTCACGCCATGGGCTAGAGGCATTTTTCCCGCTGCCAGGGAAGAGTTAAAGAGCAAAACAAGCGTACCAGTGGGCAGCCGCAACTACCCCATTGGCCCAATCTTTTTTGATCAGATGGCAAACTACTTTCCATTGAAACAGCTGGCTCGGTTTGATAAGCCACTACTTGTAATTCATGGCACAAATGATGACAAAATTGACTATGCCAGTAATCAGAAACGAGTGGCTGCCCTACCAAATCAAGATAAGCAATTTGTAACTCTGGATGGAGCGGGCCATGGTTTTCATGAGCAACTTTATGAAGATCAGGCAGCGCAGTATGTTGGGGATTTTTTAGTTAAACAGCTGCTCTGATTTTAGCTGCTAGCTCTGCCAGCTGAGTGTCGTCGGCGCGTTGATAGTCGTGGGAAGATAAGTACCCGGGGTATTTATCAAAAAATAAGCCTGGACGAGCTTGCTCTGCCGAGCCGCCCTCGCCAAACTCCCCTGCTCCATGCATGGGTGATAACTTGCTGTGCAAGTGATCTACGCCGTAACCTTCAAAAAACATGCCACAGCGTTTGGTGTCTGGGAAAAACTTAGTCAGGCGCTGGGCAACTTGCTTGGTGGCCAATACCAGGCCAGTCAAAACTTCATCTGTTTGATCAAATGCATAACTTGAGTAGTGCTCTTTGGTGATTATGACACTAAAGCCGGGTGTATTGGGAAAAATTGACAAAAAAGCCAAGTGCTTTTCATCTTCCCAAATCTTGTGGCAGGGTGCTTCTCCCTTAGCTATGGCACAAAAAATGCAATCTGGTTGATGCATATTAGCTCCCGTATATTTTTTTGATCAACGATACAACTTGATCTAACTCTAGAGGACTAGCATGTTGGTTGCGGTGCTTGTCAGAACCATTGAGTAGCATCTTACCACTTGGATGATAGTACCAGGTGCCCTCATGATCTATCTGAGAAATTGCCTCAGAGAGAGCTCTTAAGTCAAGATCGCAATCTGGTCGAACCTTGACCCGTATATTGCCCTCTTCATCATCTTTTTTGACTACAAGTACAAAACCTTGCTTCTGGCCAACCTTGATTACGTCGTCGTTGCCAGTTTCTATAGCCAAAGCCTGGCCTTGGGGCAAGTCAAAAGGCACGCCTTGGGCTGAAATCAGCTCCACGGCTCTATTTTGCTGCGTCAGGATGCCATATGCGCTATCCAGGCAAGTCATGGCAAAGTGCAGCTGCGAATCATCATCATGCGGCTCAGTGAACTCCAGGCCACGAATCAACTCATGAATCATAAAGCTGTAACGGGGGTTGCTGGCATCTGGCCAATAAATTTCGCCAAAGTGATCAACGTCTGTGATGTAGGTCACCAAGCTCTGAAGCGCGGTATCATTGGCCAACTCTGGGTGAATCTCACACAGATGGTCGTAAACTAGTGATGAGGCGCTGATGTGCTGCAGGCCACGATCTGGCTGATGGTGGTCAAACTCACCCAAGCCTGTATCCACATGGACGACATCATCTGGATGGATCTCATAATCCGCGGCCTCACTGGCTGACAAGGTGCTGCCGGGGTTAACAAAAGTGACTTTTGCCGACGCGAAGTGTTGAGCGTCAAATCTTTTAAGTAACCAAACTGAGCCGGTGGCGTCAAGATCTGGTGCATGGTGGGTGACGAGGAGTTTGCGTGGGGCCATAGTGCGCTCCATTATACAAGAACTGGGTTAAAATGCGGGAGGGGTTAAACGGCAGATTTTGAGGCAAAAAAAACCCACTGCCACTCCCATATAATGCCTGAGCATTGTAGGAAAGTTGTAGTGGGTTATCCTCACCGGGATTAGCTGTTACTATAGCGAATAAGGACCGAAAATGTAGAGACAAAAAGGCTTGATAGCGGGCTATATAACATTAAAATAGGATAAACAAAAAAATCTACTATAAGACATTTTTTTACACATCCATTGTGCATAATTGATAGCAAAATGTGCGTTAATGATCCAAAAAGATGGTTTTGAGGATTGAGGTCAGTTTTCTAATTACCCACCAAACTAACTTGAACGGTGCTGTAATCAAACTCCAAGCTAAACTTGGACGATCCTCTTCCCCACGTACCCATACAGAAATGATCAAAGTTTTTCGCTCATCTTTGAGGTAGGTGCCAACAACGTGATAACGACGGTGGTTAAGAGTCCTAACAAATCTGGTTGTTTGAGGTTTGTCTTCAGGTGTGGTGGAGTCAGGATGTGAAACAACCCGCCAAACAGCATCCTGAGAAATTGAGCGTGACTTCATTCGGTCAAGCGCATGAGCAGTAAAAATCAACTGTTTGTAGCGATTGTCTGACATAGAGATGGTTGAACAGTTAGAGCTTAAGTCGATCGAGTACCTGGTTGACACTGAGGAGTTCTGATGCTGAGTCTGTCCGTTTTTTCCATTCCACATGATCCCCATTTCTCGGGGAAACCACTAGCCGCACTGGTATACCGAGTAGGTCTGCAGCGGCGAACTTGCTGCCAGGAGACTCAACGCGGTCATCATGTAGTACGTCTAAGCCTTGGTCGCGGAGTTGGGCATATAGGTGTTTGCCCTGTTCTTCTGACCCAGGCAGCGAAATAAGATGAACTTGAAAAGGCGCTACGGATTCTGGCCAAATTATGCCCTTGTCATCACTGCATTTTTCGACAATCACGCCCATGGTCCGGGAAATGCCAATGCCGTAACAACCCATGAATGGTTTGATAAAACTGCCATCAGCGGTGGGAACTTTAAAGTCAAAGTCGGTGGTGTATTTTTGACCCAAGTCAAAGACATTGCCCACCTCTGCAGCCCGGGCTTTGGCCAGAGCCGAGCCGCCACACTTGGGACAGCTGTCGCCCTCATGAATCTTGGCTATTTCGGTGTTGACGCAGAATTCGCAGGCCTGACAGTAAAGAATGTCGTCCTCGCCAGCGTCTGTTAGCACCATAAACTCATAGGAAATTTTTTGGCTGAACGCGCCCCCAGAGGCCTCAGTGACTTTGGCTGTCAGACCTAAGCGGGTGAAAATGCGCAGGTATGCGGCTTTTACCTCGTTGTAAAAACGTTCGAAGTCCTCAGGAGTTTGATGGAAACTGTACATGTCCTTCATGAAAAACTCGCGGCCGCGCAGGATGCCAGATTTGGAGCGGAGCTCGTCTCGAAACTTCCACTGGAGCTGGTAGACGGCAACTGGCAAATCTTTATAACTTTTGACTAAGTCTTGGACCAACGGAGTGACGACCTCTTCGTGACTTTGGCCGAGGGCATAGTCTTTTTCCGTCCGACTTTTGACCTTAAAAAGCACATCAATGCTGTCCCAGCCGCCGGTGGTTTTCCAGTTTTCAGCTGGGTGCAGGGCTGGCATGAGAATTTCTTGGCCAGCAATACCATTCATTTCCTCGCGGACGATGTTGGCAATTTTGTTGAGCACCTTCAGGCCAAGTGGCAGGTATACATATACGCCCGCCATCAGGCGACGCACGTACCCAGCTTGAACCAGCAGCGCGTGATTGCGGGTATCAGCGTCGGCGGGTGCCTGGCGCAAAGGTTTACTGAGAAGTTGTGAGTAAAGCATAATTTCCTTGGCGAAGTGGTTGTACTACATCCAGGTTTGGAGTGCCTCAGCAAATGGTGGGCTGGCATCAAGTACTTCAACTTTGGCTGGCATCTCAGATCTGTGAACTGAGTTGGTGATCACTACTGAATCCAGTTGTGATTGGCCAATATTGGCGACTGCGTTGCCGGCGAAGACGCCATGAGTGCTCAGGAAGTGGACTTGAGTAGCCCCACGCTCTTTGAGGAGTTTGGCAACCTCCACGGCTGTGCCACCGGTCAGGATGGCATCATCCATGAGGAAGCAGATTTTATCACGAACATCTCCCTGGAGCGAGACTGTGGTAACAGCTCCTGTACTCAAATCTCGGTGCTTGTCCACATTGGCTAAAGGCAAGCGCAGGTGTTCTGCAAATACACGGCTACGCTTGAGTCCACCAAAGTCTGGGCTAACGATTACAGCCTTGGACAGATCAAACCGCTCTTCAACAAAATGTGCAAAAAGCGGTAAGGCGCTGAAGTGGTGGGTGGGCACTGAGAAAAAGCCAGGGATACTGGTGTTATGAAGGTCAAGCAGAAAAATCCGCTTGATGTGTGCGTTTGAGAGTAGGTCGGCGATGACTTTGGCGGCGATGGGCTCGCCTTCACGGAAAACCTTATCCTGGAATGAGTAACCCAGCCAAGGAATGACCAAGTTGATGTGGCGCACACCCATCCGCTCTAGGGCGTCAATGAGTAGGAGGGTTTCTATGATATGCTCATCAGCTGGATTGGAAAATGACTGGACTAGGACTACGTTTTCACCGTGAAGTGGCTCCTTAATCCAGACTCGCTTCTCGCCATTAGCAAAGTTGGACAGCTCTACGTCCACTAAGTCTATCTTGAGCTGAGTCGCTAAGCTTGCGGCAAAGGGTTGATTGGATGAACCGGCAATAAGTTTCATGAGGCTATTGTAGCAGGTGCTGGGGCAACCGCGAGCTATTGATCGAAGTCTTCAAGAGGCTTTTACCCCCGGTGCTCTTTCGCCCCGATCAGCCCACACTTCTTGTATTTCAGTCCACTGCCACAAGGGCAAGGATCATTTCGACCAATTTTTGTTTTGGCCACACCTGGCTTGGGAGCGGTAGATGCTGATGCTCCACCCAGTGCCGCCGCCAAATCTGAAACAGAGCCACTAGCATTTTGGGGCGCGCTCCGACGCTGGCTTGTGCCTGGATCAGCGTCAGCTGCCAGCGAGGGATCAAGCTCGGTCATTTCCTGAGCAATTGAGCCACTCAGCTCGTCTTTTTGGGTGACTGCATGTTTGACTGCTTGGGCCATTTGGTTAGATTGGTTAGAAACCTGAGTTAGTTGGACGCGGAAGATTCGGCTGGCGATAGTGGATTCAATCGTGCCGACCAATGACTCAAATAGGCCAAATGCTTCTTTTTTGTATTCTGATAGGACCGTCTTTTTGTCTCCTCTTAGCCAAATGCCATCGCGGAGAGCCTCAACTGCGTCCAGATGATCCATCCATTTTTCATCAATTGTGGACAGAATCACGAGTCTTTCCATCATTCGCATTTGGTCAGTGCCAACATGAGTCTCCTTGGATTCATACAACTGATGGGCTATTTCAATCAATTTTTCGGTAATAGCCTCAGGGGTAGATTCTGTCTCTACAGTTTTTTCAAGCTGTTTTTGCGAGTCGTCATCAAATGGTATTAGTTTGGTAAACTCTGCCACAATATGGTGGACATCATCATCAGTGGGCGTGCTGGAGGCGTACTGAGCTACCGCTGCTGCAACCTCATCATCAATGTAGCCCAGGACTTGCTCCTTAAGTGTTGGCGCATCTGATTGTTCCAACTGCGAACCTTGCTCCAGCAAACGGCGGCGGCGTTTGTAAATGATTTCCCGCTGGGTGTTCATCACGTCGTCAAATTCAACCAGGCGTTTACGTTGATCGAAAAAGAAGCCTTCCACTTTAACCTGGGCAGACTCGATGGCTTTGCTGACCATACCATGTTCAATAGGCTGGTTCTCATCAATCTTGAGAAAGTCCATGGCTTTGGCGATCTGCTCACCACCAAAAATACGCATGATTTCATCTTCCAGCGAGACATAAAACTGAGAGGCGCCTGGATCACCCTGGCGGCCAGCGCGGCCCCGAAGCTGGTTATCAATCCGGCGCGACTCATGGCGCTCAGTGCCCACGATGTGCAAGCCGCCAGCTTGGACCACGGCTTGGTGAGCGGCAGACCATTCATCTCTGGCTTTATCAAACTGGGCTTGGGTTTTAAAGTCGGCTCGCTCAGGCTTGGCTCCACCCAGAACGATATCAACACCTCGGCCAGCAATGTTAGTAGCCACGGTGATGGCACCCTTTTTACCGGCATCAGCAATGATAAAGGCTTCCTTCTCATGATTCTTGGCGTTGAGAACTTGGTGAGGGATTTTTTTACGGGTCAAGAAGTTGGAGATAATTTGATTATGTTCAATAGAGCGGGTGCCGAGCAGTACGGGCTGGCCAGTTTTATGCAGTTCTTCAATGTGCTGGACAATGGCCGAGTACTTAGCGGTCTGAGTCTTGTAAACCACATCTGGTGTGTCCTTTCGGACAACTGGTTTGTTGGTGGGGACGATCAGAACTTCCATGTTGTAGATGGTGCGGAATTCCTCTGCTTCCGTAGCAGCGGTACCAGTCATACCAGAGAGCTTGGTGTACATGCGGAAGTAGTTTTGCAAGGAAATGGTGGCCAAGGTTCTCGACTCTTGCTGAATAGTCACACCTTCTTTGGCTTCTATGGCTTGGTGCAGACCATCAGAATAACGGCGACCGTACATGAGGCGGCCGGTGTGTTCGTCCACAATTATGACTTCTCCCTCGCGAACGATGTAATCTTTGTCTCTGGTGAACAAAGTTTTGGCCTTAAGTGCTGTCTCGATGTGGTGAATAGTGTCAAAGCTTTCTTCATACAGATTGGACACGCCCAAGCGCTTTTCCATGCGTTTGACACCAAGATCTGACAGAGTGACTGTTCTGCCCTTTTCATCCAGGTCGTAGTCGGCATTTTTCTCAAGCGTGGTCACCAGTTTGGCGTATTCGTAGTACTGCTTGGTGGGTTCGGTATCAGGACTGGAAATGATCAGAGGGGTGCGAGCTTCGTCAATTAAAATAGAGTCGGCCTCGTCCACGATGGCAAATTGGTGAGCGCTAAGTGGCCGCTGAACCATCTGGTCAATGGTTTGGACCATGTTATCGCGCAGGTAATCAAAGCCAAACTCGTTGTTTGTGCCATAAGTAATGTCAGCCGCGTAGGCAGCTTGACGGCTAATAGTCTCAAAGTGCTCCAGGCGCTCGTCGCCTCTCTCTTCGCTTTTGACTTCTGGATTGTAAAGTTTGGATGCGTCGTGAACCACGACAGAAGTGCTCATACCCAAAAAGTGATAAATAGGACCGATCCAGCCCACGCCCAGCTCAGCCAGATAGTCGTTGACAGTGACCAGATGTGCGCCTTTGCCCAAAAGTGCGTTGAGATACAGTGGCGCGGCCACGGTGAGAGTCTTGCCTTCACCAGTGCGTTGTTCGGTGACCATGCCGTGGTGAAGCGCGATGCCTGCAATGAGCTGAACGTCGTATTGGCGCAGCCCAAGCAAGCGTTTGGACACTTCCCTAACTGTGGCAAAGGCTTCTGGCAGTAGTTCTTCCAGAATGTCTTTATCTGAAGAACCTTGGCTGGTTTTACTGGCAACAATTTCTTTGAATTTGGCTGTCTGAGCGGCCAATTTTTCATCTGAAAGCTTGGTGAGCTTGGGTTCAAACGCGTTAATGCTATCTACCAGTTTGGCGTAGCGGTCCAATGTCTTTTTATTGTCGTCAAATAGGTTGGTCAGAAACTTAAACATAAGGTCGCCTATTATGGCAGAAACCACCCCCGTTTTCGAGGGGGAGAAAGGACGGTTTCATGCGTCTGAATGCCTCTCCAGCTCTATAGGTACGGCTTGAGCACTTCGGGCATCTTGACGGTACCATCCGCCTGTTGGTAGTTCTCAATTACCGCCGCTAAAAGTCTAGGAGTAGCAGCCATGGTGTTGTTGAGCGTGTAGACATACTTGAGAGAACCATCTTTAGCTTGGTAGCGAATGTTCAGCCGTCTAGCCTGGAAGTCGTTGAAGTAACTGGCCGAGTGCGTCTCGCGGTATTTTTGTTGGCCAGGGAACCAGGTTTCAATGTCGTATTTCTTGCGTTGGCCCGCGCCCATATCGCCAGTGCACATCTGAAGCACTTGGTAGGGCAACTTGAGATCACTCAGGATGCGCTCAGAGAATGAGACCATTTTTTCGTGCCACTCCCGGGTTACGTTTTCGTCGGCCACGGTATAGACCACTTGCTCTATTTTATTAAACTGGTGGACGCGGATGATGCCCTGAGTATCTTTACCATGTGAACCAATTTCACGACGGAAGCAGGGCGAAATGCCCGCCATTTTGAAAGGCAGATCCTCTTCACGCAGCACTTCACCGGTGCGGTATGCAGTCAAGGCCACTTCAGCGGTGCCGGCCAGAAATTGATTGTCCTGGGTTTTGTAGTGGTCTTCCTGACCCCAGGGGAAGTAACCGGTGCCCCACATGGCAGGTTCATTGACCAAAATTGGCGCCGACATGGGTGTAAAGCCCTCAGATACCAAGATGCTCATGGCGTAGCGCAGTATGGCTTGCTCCAATAGCAAGGCCTGACCCTTGAGAAAGTAGGCGCGAAAACCGGCAATTGAGACGGCGCGCTTGGTGTCCAGCCAGTCCAGGTTCTCCATGATTTCTTGATGAGACTTTGGGGTGAAGTCAAAGGTGGGGATAGTGCCAACTTGGCGCGTCACCACGTTGCCCGATTCGTCTGGACCCTCTGGGACGTCGGCCGCAGGCACATTGGGCACGTGGTACATGGCAAGTTGAAATGCCTCCTCAGCTGCCTTGAGATTTGGCTCCTCTGCCTTGAGTTTTTCTTTGATTTCCTTGCCCTCGGCAACCAATTTGGGTTCTGGCTTGCCTCCGGTGTGAACCTGCTCTTTGATGGTGTTAGCATTGGCATTGGCCTGAGCCCGCAAACCATCCACCAATTGCTGCTGCTCACGTCTGGCTTTATCTGCAGCCAAAACAGTGTCTACCACGGTTGGGTCAAGTTGCTTTTTGACCGCAGCTGCCTTGACTAGGTCCGCGTTATCGCGAATGAATTGGATATCGAGCATGGCGCCCTCCTCTTTTCTGGCTGTAAATAAGGTTGAGGGGATGTGGCTACAAAAAACCACGCCAGAAGTTCCCCTGAAGGGACGCTTGCGCGTGGTGCCACCCTTGTTTCTGGTCTGCTCTGCCACAAAGGGCGAGGGCAAGAACCAGCTCATTTCCGGCGATTACGGGCTTACCCGGCCAGGTTGTGACCCCTGGCAGCCTGCTGAAATCAGCGTGGATGAGGGCTAGTCATCTCGTGAGGCTGTTGAGTGAAGTATAGCACAGAGGGGGAAGAGAGATCATAAGAAGCTGACGCACTAGGTTGGACTTTGCTATTGGGACTGCCTGTATTCAAGACGATTGTTCTCTAGCGCAACTATTTCAAAACTAGTCAGACCCACTAGCCGGCCGTCGCCGCCCATTTTACAGCCTGTGACCTTATCAGTTTCGTCAAAAAATACATTAAGTTCGTGCTGCTCGTTTTGACTAGTTTGTGGGATTGTAACCACTACATAATCAGAGTAATGGTTTGTATTAGCGCGCAGTACAGCTCTTAAATACCTTCCCATTACTTCTACCGCTGTTTTAACGTCAGCATATAACTGTGTCTCAAATCCGCCGCCTGCAGTGAAGAATGGCTCAAGTGCACTTGTTTCATTCCTGGGTGGGTAAGTGATTTCTTTTGTCATAATCACAGTATATCACAGTGTCCCATGCATCAATTTTGCCTAAATACCCCAATCAAAAACCCTATATGCTCGTCATCAGTCTTGCCAATCAGCTCCAGTCCCCTATTTATATCTTCGCGGCTGACATTGGCAGCAAAACTCTTGTCTTTGAGTTTTTTCTTAATAGATTTGGGCTCCATGCCCTCAAAGCCCCCGGGGCGCATGAGTGAGACCGCGTGCATCAGCCCAGACAACTCGTCACAGGCAAACAAATAGCGCTCGATCAACGCCTCCGGTTGCTTGCCAGTTCTGCCCGGTGCGTGGGCGGCCACGGCATCGCGCAAAGCCTGAGGGTATTCAGTCAAGAACTCGGCAATGGCTTTATTGGGGTGCTCATCAGGAAATTGCTCCCAGTCTAGGTCATGGAGTAATCCCGCCTGGTACCACAGCTCGGGGTCCTCACCCAGCTCTTTGGCGTACGCCTCCATAGCAGCGGCCACCATGTGACAGTGGTGGAGCAAAGCAGCGTTACGGATATATTTTTCTAGTAATTCATGGCTATAGGTTCGAGCTGGTAGCGGCATATTAAGTTTCTCCGGGTATTTTCTACTTCTGTGCGCTGACGATGCCAGCCAGCTCAACCGTGCCCCCACAATATTTTTGTATTAGGGCAATGGCCTCCTGCAACGACTGTTCAACTTGTTGGCGAGAGATGTCATGCACGCCGTCGACATTAAGCAAGAGATCGGTTGTCTCTAACGTTACAGCCGTGCGCAGAGAATCTCTGTAGTTGAAGTCCAGGTTGTAGGGGCCGACTTGGTCGGCATAATATAGTTCACCTGGCTTGAGTGCAGTTGGTTCACTGGCACCTAGAAGTGATATGGATTCACTCCCATCACTAATGCGCAACTCTGTTGGCAGGCTCACGGCCAAGAGATCAAATGCGCCAATCGAAACCCGGTGCTTCATGACCACTAAGTTGTATGCATCGACACAAGTATTGACGGTGTAGAGTTCTTTGCCTTGCGCTAGCCGTCGCAGCAGCGCCTCGGGACTGGGCCGGCGTGAATGCCAATCTATACCCATCTGTTTGTATAGCTGACGGTAGCTGGCCAACTCGGGATGCTCACCTAATTTTTGGGCGTCAAGTGTGCCCAAATCTGCAAGTACTTGTGATTTTTCCTGCTCTAACTCTGGTGACTGGGCTGCAATGTGGACGCCACGAATGATGGCTATGCCTAGATTTATTGAGGGATAGGCGGCTTTAACCTCAGGCTGGATGCGCAAGATTTCCGAGTCGCTGAGTAGCGGCAGATCACCAAGCTCTGCAGACGCGACATCCTGCTGCTGGTCCATGAGCAGTGCTAGTTGACTTAGCCTAGCTTGGCGCAGGTCAGGATTTAAAGAATGCAGCAGCCAGCCAGCACGTGGACCGGCGGTTTTGCCCAGTACCACCTGATAAATGGCCTGAAAACCTGCCCGTGTGCCGACACTCTCTTTGGCGGCAATAAAGATATCTTGTTGAAGTTGGGCGGGATCGGTCGCGGTTAATGACTGGGTGAGCATGTCGCGGGCAAAGGCCAGCTGGTCGGCACTTAGGGCGGACGCAGTGGCGGGCATTTCTTCTGGCGGAGTAAAACGCATTTCCTCTGGGGCAAACTGCTCCACCCAACTTTTGGCATAGGTTAACCGCTCTTGTAACACAGTCAGCTCAAGCGGAGTGAGCGGTCCACCTTTGGCAGCCTTGCATTGTGTTGTCACATCCAACTCTGGATACTGCATCCAAGTAGCAATGTCTCTGAATCTGGGCAAAAAATGAACTTCAGGCGGAGCTGCCATTTGGGCCAGTTCGTAAGCTCTGGCTTGGCGGAGATCGCCAGCTGTCTCACCCCAAAATACCCGAGCTGCTTGATCAAATTCGTCAAATAAGTCGGGAATAGACATGGAGGTGGGGTCAAAGTCGATGACTTGGTTGCAGTCGCGTGAGGTAAACAAGAACCTGCCAACTACTGGAGGAAACAGGGTGATAAACTGACGGGCTGAAGTGCCCACGCCTTTACTAGAACTCATTTTGGCCCCGCGTACCAAGATCCACTCGTAGGGGATGTCAAAGGGAGGCGTGATGTCAAAGATTTGAGTACAAAAGGCATTGGCCATATCCCTTGAGCCGCCAGCAGAGGTGTGGTCCTTGCCCGCTCCTTCAACTGTCACGCCCAGGGTTTTCCAGTGTGCTGGCCAATCAACTTTCCACAGCAGTTTGCCCGTACCACCAAACGGCGAGGTACTGCCCTCATGGCCGCAGCCAGTAGCCCAGGTCACTTTGTTAGGCTGGCATTCATACGTTACTTCAGAACCATTCCAGTCAGTGACGGTGGTGGTGCCCAACTTGCCGCATTTTTGGCAAATGACTTGAAATGGGTACCAGCGCGCTGGCAGTTGATAGTCGGCCACTTCTTTGTAGATGGATTTAATTTTGGTGACAGAATCTAGCGCGGTCCGAATAGCCTCATCCATAGCTCCAGACTGATATAGCTCGTGACTCCAAACAATTTGTTGATCGCATCCGAGACGGCGAAAAGCATGGATAAAGTCCAAGGCGTACAGTTCGCCAAAGGTTGAGGCAGCCTGAAGCTCGGCTAACTCCTCGGGGCTGGCACTACTCAAATCCAAGCCAGATTCCGCTAGTGGCGGTGCCGGGATGGTGAACATGGGCTTGCCCATATGCTTTTGGTAAATTGATTCAGACAGGTACGAGGGCAGCCCGTCCATGGGGTCCATGTCATTAAACACATAGGTGCTGACCACAGGACCGTTGCTGGCCAACTTGGCGGCAGCAGCCTTGGCAACAATGTCGTGAATCATGACTCCACGCAGCGCGCCTGTATGGACCCGACCGGATGGTGTTTTCATGTCATCGACATGAAGTTGTAAGTCTGGGTGCTGA
Source organism: uncultured Pseudomonadales bacterium (assembly GCA_964607125.1). GTDB lineage: Bacteria > Patescibacteriota > Microgenomatia > UBA1400 > PJMF01 > CAZSHY01. The sequence continues at coordinate 14,138 of CAZSHY010000028.1, forward strand.
GTTTGCCATGCGCGTACCCGTTCTACAATTGCGTCTGCCCAGTGTGGTGATTGAGGCGTGTCTGTCATAGTTGGTGCATATATTGTACTTGATAGTGTTGTGTCTCGTAAAACCAAAAACCCCCGCTGGGTGGCGGGGGTGTTGTGTGCAAATTGTGTGTTACTGCAGTTCTACGATGGTGTACTCTACTTCCCCCGCTGGGGCCTGGACCATCACTGTGTCTCCCTTTCGCTTACCATTGAGGGCTTTGCCCAAGGGTGCGTTGATGGAAACCTTGCCTTCTCCGGGCTCGGCTTCAAACTCGCCGACAACTGTGAATGTTTGCTGTTTCTTTTGACCCTTGCGAGCAATCACCACGACCGTGCCCACACCTACAACGGTGCGACTTTTGGTGGCCTGAACAACGACCGCATTGTTGAGGATGCTTTCAACTTCATCAATTCTGGTTTCAATTAGCTGTTGCTCTTCTTTGGCGCTGTGATACTCGGAGTTTTCCGACAAATCACCATGCTCGCGAGCGGCTGCCACACGATCAATCACTTGAGGTAACTTGACTGACTTAAGCTGGGTTAATTCAGCTTGGAGCTCGTCAAATCCCTCTTGGGTAAGTTCTACTTTGGGGCGGCCGATTTGGGTTGTGTCTTGTACCATAGATTGATAGTATAGCCAGTTTTTGGGGTACGGCAAGTGAGAGATCGGGTCGTCCAGGCGGAATCAAAAAAGTGTGCCTGGAGCCGCTAGATGGGCGACTTTCGGGCTTTGCGAGCAATTTGCAGCTCCAGCATGGCTAAACGTAGTGACGCCTCAGCCATGAGCAGTTCGCGACGGTCAGTGGCTGTCTGTAGTGTGGTCTTAGCTGCAGTGATAGCCTCTTGAGCTCGTTGTTCGCTAATGTCACGAGCTAAGATGCCGCTGTCAACCATGACGGTAATTTCGCC
>CAZSHY010000029.1:0-7962 GCA_964607125.1 uncultured Pseudomonadales bacterium
ATCCTGACACGCTCGGCAATCTAAAGACATCTTTTCAAAATAACACTCGGATACTGGATGAAGCCACCTTAGCCAAATATGGTTTAGGTGCTTAACGAGTCATTTTGACGAGCGCCAGACTTAGGCTTGGACTGGGCAATCATATTTCGCTTAAGTCTATTGAGCGCAGTGTTCAATAGTTGCCTGACTGCTTCACGACCAATTGGTCTACCAGGCATAGTTTGACCGACTTCTTCAAGTGTCATCGGTTCGGCCCCGTCTAGACCGAAGTAGCGAGTGATGACGTAATTGTGCTTATCAGTCAGGTTGGCAGTTTTTAAAGCATCCTTAAGCCTGAGCAGTTCTAGACCTTTCTGAACTCTCTTTTCTACCGTAGGTTGCGGATCCGCTATTCTCTCATGCAGTGCCTGGCCGCCATAGCCTTCATCTAGGGAGGTCGACCGCCCGCCCGGCTCACGTCTCATGTTTCTAGCTTTGTTCTGAGCAATCGTAAATTGCTGAAGAGCGCCCAGAATTTCGTAATGTGCAATGGTGGTGAACTTATTGCCCGGAACATCATTGACTCTGAAAACTGCTTCTGTGATAGCCAGATTGGCTACTTGAATCAAATCTTCCAACCAGATGTCATCATCTCTGAATTTTAAAGCCATGCCGACTGCCATGTGTAAGACAGATCTGACGAGCCTGTCAGCTGCTAGTCTGCCCTGCCTCAATACAAGTTTCTCTTGAGGAGAATAAACGGCAGGTTCTATCTTTGCGAGCTGAACCGCTGCCACCACTTGGCGTCTTAGCATTAAGTCGTCAGCTTGGCTGAGGTGCTCGTTTGCTTTAATTTGCATCATATATGCGTCTAGAACGTGGGCGGGATTGTCAGTGACAATGGCAGCTAATTCTCTGGGTTCAGGACAAAATTCAATCGGAATGGCTGGTGGCTTTAAACTGGGTGGTTCAGGCTCGCCGTTGAAGTAGTATTGAGAGTGATACTGAGCCCCGAACTTGTCCAAGTAATCATGGAAGCAATAAAACAGGTAGATGCAGTCCACCACAGAAAACGACCTGATTTTCCTCTCTTGAGCAAATTTCTTGGTTTTATCTAGGTCAACGCCGAATTGTAGTTTGACTCTTCTTGAGTTGACTTCAATCCATGAGTCAATGTAGCTCCGGACGCGCGATTCACCACTCCCCGCATGTCTATGTAGTATCCACTCTCTGAGAGTTACCTTTGTAATACTGTCTTCCCCACTGGCAAATTTTTCTAGACTCTCGGAATGAAATAAGCCTAAAAGCTGCGGGTGCGTCTCTAACAAAATCTTCAATAACTCACTGGGGTGGACTGTCAAAAACTCAATTGATAGCTTTAACTGAGATTCTAAGTCAGCGCCAGTGGGTACTGTAACAACTCCGTTTGGTGACTCATCAACGCGAGTGGGTGCTTCAATGTTCATCATTACACTATATATTTTATACTATAGGTCAATCAAAACCTACAAATACCCCCGACTACGGGCCGGGGGTATCAAGGTCTGTCCAGCGAATTTTGAGTTATTTAGCAGTCACCACAACCTTCTTTGACTTTGAGGCTTTAGATTTCTTGAACTTCACCGTTACTACACCGTGTTCAACGGTAGCATCGGGGTCTGAATCTAGGTCAATCATACCAGCCTCCATGCCTGGAATTACCACGCGGTAGGAGTAACTCCAGCTCGACTTGGAGTAGTGCTGCTTTTTGTGTTCTTCAGCCTCCTCTACCGCCTCAGCGGTGATGCGTAAAACACCTTTTTCAAAGGTGATGTCCACCTTATCGATGGGAACACCTGCGACGTTGGCTCTGACCACCACCTCGTCCTCGGTTTCGTAAACGTCGAGGTTATTGTTGGCGGTTGTCATGGTGCTTAAACCAAAATCTTCATCCCAGATTGCCGGCCAACGACTAAGTGAGCGAAATGGGTCTAATCTAACTAGTGACATTGTGCCTTTCTTGCCGATACATCGGCTGTTTGACTATTACACATCTGGCAGTCTCACGTTCAGACTGCCAATAGCGGTAGTATGCCAAAACTGGCAGAGAATGTCAAGGACTGCTAGGGAGCGGAACTACTTCAATGCTTCTTGAAAAATACGTAGTGCTCTATGTTATTGGCCGTTAGACTACCATATCTATCGAGAACAGTCTGAATTGGTACACTTAGCCCATCTGGTAAGGTAAGGTTACAAAACCCCTTATCATATTCCATATCCTGCATCACCACTCGTGCCGATAAAGTGCTGGAAATAAAGTTGGCCGTATTGATCCTAAACTCAGCTGCTGCTAAATCATCATCAAACGGCGCGTATATAAATCCCAGTGAATGCAGGATTTCTAAGTATTGATAAAGTATTTTGTAGAGATCTACTAGTTCTAAATAGTAAGTCGCAGGCAGCGCATGCGGGTAGCTGTTGCTACTGGGTATTACATCTTTAATCCATTTTCGAACTGCAGTGGAGCAGACATAGCTCAAACTTACGATATTATTGAACTGGTATGTTTTTGCTTCCGCCCAAAGCTGTGGGTGCGTCCGTTCTAGCCAGTCCACATAGCTTGGGCTGAGCATCGTGCGACGAACGACCAGTTGGTGAAAAAAAACTACTTGCATCGCGTCTGGATATCTGTTGATGACGAGCTGAATAAATTCTTCAGGATTGGTTTGCCAATATAAGCTGGATAGATATGGATTACGCTCAATTGATTCAGATTCAGTCAAGAACACTGCTGCGTCAACATGCCTGCCCTCAGCTGATGAGTTGGGATGAGCGAAAAAACCTTGGTTGGAGATGGTGGCACCTCTGACCGAAACAGGTTGGTTGGCAAAAAGCTCAGAGTCTTGGGTGATGACGATGATTTTAAGCTCAAATTTATTTACGTAGTAATTTACTAACTGCAACAACAACCGACTGTGTGCATCATCAACCTCACTGTACAGCTCGTCTAAAATGAGTAACTGCGCCTTTTTTTCCTGCCAAGCTTTATATAAAAATGAGATGACCATCAGCATGCGCTGTTCACCCCTGGACATAGATATGCCTTGAGATAAGTCGCGTTCAACCAGATCGGTCAGCCGATTAAAACCTAACTCGTACAGGTGTGCTTTAGCTTGAGCCTGATTCATGCCTGTGCGTTCCAAAAAGGAACCGCCGCGGTGTTGGTATGTCTCAACGCTCCAAAATTGGATTTGCTGTCTTAACTCACCCAATGAGAGATCGTGGGCGTTGGTCAGCTTTGAGTCAGTGGATACAACCACCTCACCGGTGTGGTTGTGGTCGGTGTGAGCCAAGGCTTTGCCCAGCTGACTCTTGCCAGACCCGTTGCGACCAAAAATATGAAAGGCTCCGTTGATGCCATCGAAATCAATCAGTGCGCGCACGGGAATGCTTCGACCATCGGGGAGAGATAACGTGAGATTGGCTATCACCGCGTCGCGGACGTTTTGTCGTTTAAGGCGCTCGTCTAAATTATTTGGCAGCTTTTCCTTGGCAGAGGTGTTTACATGTGCATCCAAAGCCTCCTGATTGTTTACTTGTCGGCCCAGAGCCCCATTGACTTGGGGGAGTAGTTCATTGAGGGCTAAGTTGGCTTGAGTTGCATTTTCCACTGTTTGCGAGGTACTGGTCATTTCTCCGGCAGCAGCCCTGGCTTCGTACATTGCGTAGCCCACCAGCCCCGCTTGCCGAGTTAGAACAAAACCAAGCATTCTCAGCCCTTGGCTGATGGTGTTGATGGGCAGCGTGGCCAGGCCCAATTTTTGTCCAGCTCTGAGCATTGCCTGGTGGAAGCTTGAGTTGCTGTCACTGTGTATGAATTTTGTCTTGGCTTGCAGAAATTTAGAATACGTTGTCTGAAACAATTTACGCGCCAGTGTGGCCTGCCCCAATAGGAGGGCCGAGCTGGCAATCAGCCAGGGTAGAACTTCTGGGTTGCTAACTCCGACTACGCCTGACTCCAGCAGTTGCTGCAGAATCAGGTCATTGGGCCTCGTCAACAACCTCTCTGTAGTCATGTGCTTGAGCGATTCAGAGATGGCTTCGCTAAGTTGGTCTCCCAATTTACCCAAGCCACGTTTTTGTACAGCTGCTTGAATTTCCTCCAGGTATGTTTGGACTAAAGGTGCTCGATTACTAGATTCAGCGTTTTTAGCGTCGTAAAAGACTATACCTGCGACCATGTATGGCACTGCACTCAGGTAATCGCCATTGGACATGGCCCACAACATGGCTAGCACACACAGTTCATGCAAAGTGTGCAGACACCGATTAAGCAATCGCCTCCGCTCCAGACTAACCAGAAAGAGTTCACCTGCCGACAAGCCCAGCGTCCTATAGGTCTCAAGTACAAGCTCAGAACTTGTCAGGTGATCACCTTTGGTGCCCAGCGTGCGCTTGGCTGTTTCCTCTAAACTCATAGTCTTGAATTATATCAAATTGGATCAAAAAATTTTGAGGTATACTATTTGCACTGGCCAAGACAGCAGACGCGGGCCGGCCTACTCAGAAGGTCAATATGAAAACATGGCAAAACATCAAGAACCACCCGGAAATTTTACCTCGTTACTTCATGCGCGAACGAGTGATCGATGCTATCAGAGCCTTTCTCAAGCAGGAAACTTTTCATGAGGTAGAAACTCCTCTGATGGTGGCCAAACCTGGCACCGAGCCGTACCTAGAAGTTTTTCAAACTAATCTCAAAACTAGAAATTATCCAGACAAGCCCGCATTTTTACTGACCAGTCCAGAGTATGCTATGAAAAAGTTGCTTACCGCTGGTTTGGGCAACATCTTCACCATTTGCAAAAGTTTCCGCAATGATGAGGGTCTGAGCATGTTCCATAACCCTGAATTTACTATCCTCGAGTTTTATAGAGCTAATGCCGACTATACAGACGTGATGCGAGACTGTGAAAACATGCTGATTAGCATTTTACACGCAGTCAATCCACACAAGGCCAAGTCCGGCCAGACTACCCTCACTTACCAGGGCAAGGAATATGATTTGGCAGCACCCTGGGAACGCTTGAGTTTGGCGGAGGCATTTCAGAAATTTGCAGGCATTTCAGCGGACGATATGTTATCAGAGGAGCGTTTACCTCAACTGGTCAGGGAAAAAGGCTACACGATTGAGGCGGAAAATACTTGGGAAGAAGCCTACAACTTAATTTTTCTCAATGAAATTGAACCCCGAATCGGCCGAAATAAACCTACAATTATTTATGACTACCCAGCCTCTCAGGCAGCGTTGTCCCTCAAGAAAAAAGACGACCCTAGGTTTGCCGAGCGCTTTGAGTTCTATTTGGCTGGTATGGAGTTGGGCAACGCGTTTTCCGAGCTAACTGATGCGGTCGAGCAGGAGGAACGCCTCACCAGCGAGGTGAAGCTCCGAGCCGAGTTGGGAAAAGTCCAGTACGGAATTGATGAAGACTTTATTCAAGCACTCCGCGAGGGTATGCCCCGAGCGAGTGGCATCGCCATCGGCGTGGATCGCCTGATCATGCTCTTTGCCGACGCGGCCAGCATTAAAGAGACACTTTTCTTCCCAGTTGAGGATGTTTTTGAGTTTTAGTGGTAGAATACCTGTCTATGCCAGAGTTTACCAAAGGCGGCAATATCCGCAAAGGAATGTACATCAAATATAAGAATGACCCCTATTTGGTGGTCAAGGCTGATTTCATGAGCCCAGGCAAGGGTTCTGCCTTCATGCGCACTAAGTTCCGCAATTTAAGAACTGGTAACACTCAAGAATGGACCTACAAGTCAACAGAAACCATTGAAGTTCTAGATATTGTAAGCAAGCAAATGCAGTTTTTATACATGGATGGTGAGGATGTGGTGTTTATGGACCCGCGCTCATACGAGCAGGTCACTATCCCCGGCGCTTTGGTGGATGAGAAAAAAGAGCTGCTTACTCCAGAAATTCAAGTTTATATTATGTTCTATGACGATAATCCAATTGGTGTGACTCTGCCGCCAAAAGTTCGACTCAAGGTTCAATACGCTGAGGATGCAGTGGCTGGTGACACGGTTGGTGGCGCTCGCAAAAACGTAACCTTGGAATCTGGACTGGTGGTTCAAGCTCCCCTGTTTGTCAACACTGGCGATATTTTACTTATCGACACCGACACCAAAACCTACGTTTCCCGCGGCTAACGCCGAATCGTCAAATTCAAGAAATAGGCAAAAAAGACTGCGGCGAGCAGCATGATTACCATGCGCAGTTTGGATGGCTGTTGAGCGGGCGCCAAGCTGCGCCGGTTGAGCATAAGCAAGAATAAGAACGACATCATCATCGCCGCCGCGTTAAGTAGTGCCGAGATGGTCAGTAGAACTCGGGGCTCCCTAAATCCAGCCAAATAAATCAATGATCCCAAGATAACTTGAGACCAAACGGCGGTATAGAAAGCTTTGGTAAGCTGGTATTTTTTACCTCTTTGGTAACCCAAGAGCAGCACATTTTCAGAAATGATTCGCGATGAAGCCTCCAATACACCTAGCTGTGTAGAGAAAAGCATGACCGCGGCTACCATCAAGAACACAGTCCCAACATAAGGATGCAATCGTTGCCCGATGACGCTGGACTCGGTGTACAAGAAGCTTAATCCAGATTCTGTAGTTAAGCCAAAAGCTGTAGATTTGGCCAGCACAGATAAGACGCTGATTGAAACTAGACCCAAAAACCAAAAAATGATCAGATGTTCAGTAGTGACATGACGCCACCACTCAGCCCAGCGCCGCTGATTTATAGGTGTGGCTGCAAATAACTGTCCGTCTAGTTTGATAGGTGAACTTTGGCCGGAAACAAGTGAAGTAATTCTTTGAGCATACGCCCCCATGCCAAATCCTTTATCCTTAATGTAGTAGGTTTGAGCTAAATTGAGATTGCCGCCTGCCCCAGCGTAGGCAAATGCGCCCAAAAATGAAGCTACTGACACACCATCTGGGAAAAACCACCAGCCTCCGCCCCTGCCAATTAACCCCCACGCATACTCGGTCCAATCTGTGGAGTTGGTGAGGAGTGCTGCCAGGACCAAAATGAATGGCAGACCAAGCATTAGTACTGTTCGCTGATAAGTTTCCATGGTTTTATATACAGAACTACCCAAGCTTAAAATCAAGCCCGAGCAGACTAACAGGGATGCAGCCACAGCGCTCTTGGGCAACCAGGGTAAAAAATGCACGATAATATCTGTAGTGGCAGACGAGAAGCCGGGAATGGACCAAGGGATAAACGTAGACAAAATGTACCAAAGGGTGATTAAAACTGAAATCTTGCGAAAGCCTACAAATACACTTTCTCCCCAGGCCAAGCTGTAGCGCATGATCTCGGTATTTAAGACATATTGAAATGAAATGCCAAGGAGTGCGCCCCAGATAAGTCCCAAGCCCCAGTTGGCGGTCAGATATGGCCAGAGTAACAGCTCTCCGCTTCCGAGTGCCAAGCCAAGCAAAATGAATGAAGGACCAATGGTTCTAACTAGACTAGGCGGTGGCGGAAGTTGGTTAGTGCCGGTGGAAGTGCTGATGACTTTTTTAGGCATATTGGAAAGTTATGAGTATAAATACCACGAATAAAACTAGTAAAAATAAACTGGCGAACTTGGTAATTGTTGTTCCCTTGTAGCTGGCTATCAAAAAACTAAACACAGCGGTGGTTAGCATTAAGAAAAGTTGCTCGGTCATAGAAATCACGGGACGACCAGAATGTAAGACTACCAGCGCTGAAAATAAGGTCAGGTTAATAATATTGCTACCAATTAAAGTTCCGACCACGACCTTATTGTCTTGGGCATCACGCTTGAATGCGGCCAGCAAGGCTACGGTGAGCTCGGGCAGCGAAGTGGCGACGGCAGTTACGGTTAATCCAAGAATGGTGGTGGTGATTTGTAAAATTTTTGAAATTTGTTCAACCGCATCTACTGTCACATTGCCACCATATGC
>CAZSHY010000029.1:8062-13921 GCA_964607125.1 uncultured Pseudomonadales bacterium
TTATCACCACTCCCAAAAGTAGCGCGGAATTACTTTGTGTCTTGGTCGTGCCAATTCGCACTGACCCAAATAAGGTAGCCATGCCAAAAATTAAGGAGATATTAGCAATGCTACTGCCAGTTAAATTGGCCATGGCTAAGCCGGGGTCGCCAATTTTTAGTGCCGAAAAGGTCACGCTGAGCTCGGGTAAGTTTGTTCCGAGAGCGACGATGACTAACGAGAGAAATAAAGGCGACACTTTCCAGCGAGCTGACAAATCCTGTGCAATTTTAAGGAAAGCTTGGGAACTGATAAGTGTAATCACTAGTCCGACAGCAAAAGTGGAGAGTGCGGGCAGCAACATTTAAACAGTATATGGTACGCAGCAGCCGTCCACAACTACTACACACCCAAAAGTTGGTTTTCAATGCGCAAGAGGCGATTGTACTTGGCTAAGCGTTCGCCCCGATCTGGTCCGCCAAACTTGGACTGATTGGCAGTAGTACCGACAGCCATATCTGCGATCAAATCATCGTTGGTCTCTCCGCCACGGTGAGAAATGATGGAGGCAAATCCAGCCGTGTCTGATAGTTTAATGGCGGCGAGAGTTTCCGTAATGGTGCCAATTTGGTTGACCTTAATTAGGGTGGCGTTCATAGCGTGTAGATCAATGGCTTTTTGGATGAGTGTCACGTTGGTAGTAACCAGGTCATCACCAATAATTTGGACGCGATTGCCTAGTTTTTGCATCAGTGCTTGCCAAGCTGGCCACTCTGATTCATGGAAGGCATCCTCAATTGAACTAATGGGATATTGATTTGCCCATGCTTCTAACTGTGCCAGCCACTGCTCAGTTGCCAACTGCTTGCCCTTCTCGCTTTTGAGCACGTAGTGATTTATCTCAAAAAATTCTGAAGCCGCAGCATCAATGCCGATGGAAATGTCCGTGCCTGGTTCAAACCCCGCCCGCTTAATGGCGTACATGATTAATTCAAATGCCTCGGTGTTGGATTGGAGCTGACGAGGAGCGTACGCACCCTCAAAGCCGACCCCAGCGTCGTAGCCTTTGTCATTGAGTGCCTTGCCCAAGATGTGAAAGACCATAGCGGCTGCGTGGAGCTTTTCGCGGAAAGTGGCGAACTTTTGATGGCTGGGTATGAGGGTGAATTCTTGAATATCTGTGGCCCAGTTGCCATGCTTGCCGCCCTCCATGATGAGAATTTGCGGTAAAGGCATATCAAAAGTGGTGTTGCCGGTGAGTTGACCAAAGTATTGATAAAGTTCAATGCCCTGCGCTGCGGCAGCAGCTCTACAGATAGCCATAGACACGCCCACAAGCGCGTTGCCACCTAGCCTAGTTTTGTTGGGTGTGCCGTCAAGTTGGATGAGGAGTTGATCTAGTCCAGCTTGATTGACCACCTCCTGGCCAATAAGGGCAGTTTTGATTTCTGTGTTGACGTTGTTAACTGCTTGGAGAACACCCTTGCCGAAAAACCGACTGCCGTCGTTATCTCGTAACTCAAAAGCTTCTGCGCTGCCTGTAGATGAGCCGGATGGGACTTGGCTCATGGCGGTCAGCCCGTTTTCGAGTGTGACCAGCACCTCTATGGTTGGGTCGCCTTTGGAATCAAGAATTTCATGGGCTTTGAGATCTGTTATGCGCATATGCGCCATTATGGCTTAGTTGGATGCAAAACGTCAAGGTGAGGGTATTGGTTGGTGAGCTGTTGGCCACTTGTCTTAGGTGAAGTCGGTAGGTCTGAAGCTGACCTCAATGCAGATGCAAAAAAACATCAAATTTTTTAATAGTACTTCTCGTTAAAACCTCTAAACTCCCTTAGTGTCATTTTGAACTCAGTCATAATTTTATTTTCAAGCTCAGAATAAGCCATATCTACTTGAGCTAGTTGCTCTCTAGTTAACTTAATTGAATTTGCTTTCAGATTGATTGGAATATAGGTTGGGTTGGTAACTCCAACAATAACAAAATCTAAGTAAGGTTGGCGCAATGCCCAAGCAATTGATAACTGACCGATGGTCATGCTCCACTCTTTTGCTAATGGTGTGATTTTAGATTTTACCCAGTCAGCAATAACATTCACTTTTTCTGGCAACCAGTCACTTCTACCAACTCTAAGATCACCATCCTTGAGCTGTGCTATTCCTTCATTAACTTTCCCAGTAAGTTGACCTCTATCTATCACCTGGTAGGGAATCAAGCCTATCTTGTGCTCTAATAGGTAGCTAGATAGTTCGTCATTAATACTTCTATTCAAAAGGCTGAAACGGTTTTGGATATATTCCACCTCGCCCTGATTGTTATAATTTATCAGTTCAGATAGATCCACATTAGAAACACCAATGTGTTTTATCTTTCCCTGTTTCTTCAATGTTCTGAGTGCATCCATCGTCTCATCATAAGGTGTAGTCGGATCAGGTGAGTGCATAAAGTATAAGTCAATAAAATCAACGCCAAGCCGCTGCATTGAGCGGTCACATTCTCGGATAACATCGTTATACTTTCCACTTTTTTGAATTGTCTGAAAAGTTTTACCTTCAACGTCAACATAACCACACTTGGTTATTAAATAGTATTTATCTCTGGAAAATTCTTTGAGTACTTCTCTCAAAAGGTTCTCGACTTCGCCGAAACCATACATCGGAGCAGTATCAATATAATAACCTCCGTCACTGAGGAATTTTCTAACGACATCTTTGGCTTGATCTGTGTTTATTTTAGAAAAAACACTGGCAAGCGGGAACGTACCTAAACCAACGCGGTTTCTTTCAGATACTGGTTGTTGTTTTTGCATATTTGTATTCATCTTAATTGAGCTCAATGGACTCAATTTTACCCTATTAATGCCACAATTCAGCAAATACTTTTTCTCTCGATGCCTACAGGTGGAACAATACTAGTATTCCCTAAACTTTAAATGTTAGGCTTAGTGTCCATATTAACGGCGAGTCAGCGCTATTGGGTACGCGGGTATATTTCTGACCTTTTTGGGCATTTTTTGTCTGGCTATTTAACTATATTTTTCAACAAAAACAGGACTTTATCTTGGTGTGTGTAGATTAAATAAAAGGTATATAGCAGTAGTCCCGGAAAAATCACTAGATTTTCCATGAACGAACCGGCACGAATGCGCAAAGCTTTAATTGGCGGGATGCCAAACCGCCACTTGAGTGGCCAAAGCAAAGGTAAGCCATCTTTGGTAATGATATCCGTGGCCAGGTGCGAAACCACACCGATCATAAATGCCCACCAGACAGGGACAAAATCAATCAAAATTAAGGGAGACAGCGCTTCAAATAGCAGTTTCAGTCCTCCGCCAGTCAGTGCGAGTCCAAGCAGAGAGTGAGATAAATGTCGGTGCCCACCTATGGCTGGGCAGATTACTTTGGCTACCAATGGACCAAACCTAAAATTATCCCAAAAATCGCTGGTGGGCTGGTCAATGTCCGGAAACAGACCGCCAATAAAATTGGCCCCAAACGCTACCACTGCAGTTGGCAAGGTCATGACTGGCAGCACAAATCCAAAATATTCTGGAGCAAACAAGACAAATAAAATCAGGGCAGTTGTCGAAGCTAAGTCATGAGTTTTTCCTGTCATCGGGCCATTTTAACCAAGATTCTGTCTAAGGTATACTGGTGCTATGAAATCTAGATTAGATGTGAGTTGGTGGTGGCAGCAACGCTGGTTATGGCTATTCCTAATCATCGGTTGCGCCGTCAGATTTTTTAACTTACCAGAGTCTCTCTACTTCACTTACGATCAAGGTCGGGACGCGTATGCTATTCAAAGAATCGTTCGCGGCGACTTAACATTAATTGGTCCCACAACTGGTCTGGAGGGTTTTTTCACCGGCCCAGCTTGGTACTATGCCGGCGTTCCTGGCTACATTCTTGGAGCAGGTAATCCCTACATTATCTCGGCCTGGTACGTCGCGCTCGCTGCGCTCGCGCTGCCGTTTTACTGGCTTTGTGCTCACCGCTTGTTTCCCAAGTCCGAGACAACCGCCCAAATTTGTGCCTACGCGCTAGCACTTGTACCGGGAAGTATTACTGCCAGTTTAATGATTTGGAACCCTTTACTGACTCTGCCGCTAGTGGCGATAAGTCTTTGGCTATTAATCGGAAAGCAGGCTGATGAAAACTGGATCGGTCAGGTGCTGGCTTTTTTCCTACTTGGACTTGGGCTACACGCAGAATTTGCCAGCATAGCATTTATACTTGCACCGCTTTTTTTATTAAAAGCTTGGCAATGGGGACGAGCCCGGTGGTTTACGACTATGGGTGCGGCGGTTGCAGTTGGCTTAACTCTACTACCACAATTCTTATTTGACCTGCGCCATAATTGGCTGCTGACCAACTCTTTATGGAAGGCGTTGAGCCAGCCTAGTATAGAGCCCCAGCCTTGGCTGGAGCATTTGCCCAACCGCATAGGCCAAATGTGGCAGGCGACTGCTGCCATTTTGACTGGCGATAGCTGGGCTTCTCAGTCCGCTCTGGCAGTTCTGTTTATCTTCTTCATACTTGGCGCCGCTCATATCTGGTGCAATCGGCGGACAACCGAAGGCCGTGGTTGGTATTTGCTACTTTTTCTCGCGCTCGTCCCCTACCCGCTGTACCTTTTTTGGCGCGGCAACCATGGTTACTTTTGGGATCATTACTTAACATCCCAATTTTTGTTTTTGGTGCCCGTAATAGTGCTGGGTGCCCAGCGCAGCTGGGCTTCTTTAAGAGCTATGCCTACGCTGAGAGTCGCTCTCGTAGCTGTGGGAGTTGGTTGGTCAGTTCTAGCTGGCAATCACCTCTGGCACAGAGTGGTCAGCCCTAATAACCAGGCGGGATTGGCGGTAATGGATCAAGCAGTGCAGTTGGCACTTAAAACTAATGGAAAAAATCTCCTAGTTGGAGACAGTCATCGCCAAGAGTTGGCGGTTTTGGTCTACACACCCAATGTCTACACCGACCATTATAGGTACCTGTTGGAGTGGCGAGCGCGGACCATGAACTTGCGGGTACCACTAGCAACTCGTGAACTTAACACTCAGAAATGGGTAACCATCATTGAGCCAGATTACCAAATCCCCGAGCGAGTTCAGCCCTGGTACTATGAAGCCACCAAAATGGGTAAGCTAAACACAAGTCAAAAGGTCGGGCATTTGCAAGTAGAGACGTGGACTACTCTTGATTATAGGTTGCAGGTATGGTGACACGTTCATGACTCAGGTCATTAGTGTCCAAAATGACAAAGCCGATGGTTTTTTCCACGGTATCAGTTGACCATTTATCCTGCATGACAGTGTTGCCGGGGTTAATGAATAGGGACTTGCCGTGAGGAATGACGCGATACTTATGGTCATGTCCACCAATGGCCACATCAACTGTGCCTGAATGAGCCACCAGTTCCCCGATGGTGGAGTAGTGGTTCATAAAAATCTTTTTCCCGTCCAACTCCAGATGCATATCAGAGTGATGACAAGTGGCATTACTCGCAGCTTCGGCCTTGAGAGCCAGTCTGGCTTTTTCACCGTCATTATTGCCAAACACAAAATGTAAGTTGCCAGTGTAGTGTTCAATGAATCTGTGTATGATGCCAGGGTTAATTATGTCTCCTGCGTGTAGCGCGACGGGAATTTTGTGGGAGTTCAAATACTCAATTATCCAGACTGCGGCTGGAAAATTGTCGTGGGTGTCAGAAATGATAGCGATTTTCATACTATTAGTATACCAAACAATGATAAATAAATTTCTGTCACATTCAGTTCACCGCTTGACTTGATTAACCGAGTAGTATTTAATCACACTCTGATGCATAAAAACAAACTTCCATCCTTGTTCACTTTATTTATTGCGATTTTAACTGGA
>CAZSHY010000030.1:0-13866 GCA_964607125.1 uncultured Pseudomonadales bacterium
TTCATGCAACCGCTGAGGACAATCACCCCCTCGTTGTATTCCTCAAGCAAGCTGAAATCGATGCGCGGCTTGTAGGAAAAACCTTCAAAGTTGGCAATCGAGATCATTTTCATCAAGTTTTGGTAGCCAATGAAGTTTTGAGCCAAGAGCGTGATGTGGGATTGATCACTGCCCAATTTGGTCTGCTTGTCTGTACGTGAACCTCGAGCCATGTAGGCTTCCACGCCGACAATGGGTTTGACACCCATCTTGATGCAGGTGTTGTAAAACTGGACGGCGCCGTACATGGCACCATGGTCGGTGATGGCGACAGCTGTCTGGCCATGAGCTTTGACTTTCTCAATTAGCTTGGGGATTTTGGACAATCCGTCAAGCATGGAGAACTCTGTGTGAACGTGAAGGTGTACGAAATCTGCCATTGTGAACTCAGTATACAAGATACTAGATCAAAGTGGGTAGAGGGAGATGAGGTATAATAGAGGGATGACAGCATTGTCTGAGAGATTGAGAAAAACTACTGAATCTGTTTCAGTGGCATCCGCAAAAAAAGTTGACGAACCCAAAAAAACACTCTATGAAGTTCTTTATAAAACTCAAAGAGTAGTTTTAGCGGAGCAAAACCATCTGAATCAATTTGTGGTCAAGTCTCCTGCAGGGTGTGAGGATGTGTCTTTCCCAGACTGGGCGAGGGCCAACTGGGCATTATCCGCAGGTGTAGGTTATCAAGCTATTCAATACATAAAAGTAGTTTATGAGAGGCTTCCATCAAGCGTGACTCGCAGACATATTGGAGTGCTCAGAGTTGATCTCTCAGATCCTTTTTCCAAGGGTTATGGGCCAGGGGTTAATATGTTAATCAATGTGCTACCTGCTAGTGAGAAAAAAAAGGCAGACACCATTGAGTTCTGGGAGGGGTCGAAACAGGACGAGCTCGTAACCTATATAACTAGAATTTTAGACAAATATCCAGATCAAGATCTAAAAGCGCTCGTTTTTTGGTCTCATGCCTAAGATTTAGACAGTCTTTTTTTCAATCATCCTTGTCACAACTCCTGCCTCCACCTTCTTCCCCATCACTTTCATTACCTGACCAAGGAAAAAGCCCATGACTTTGGTCTCGCCGGCTTTGAATTTGGCCACCGCGTCGGGGTTGAGGGCTAAGACTTGCTCGACAGCGGCAGCTAATGTCGCCTGGTCAACGTTCTCAGTCGCACCCAAGGCTGCAACTTTACTGATGGTGTCGCTTGGTTTGTCCGAGAGCGAATAAGGCACCTTTTTGTTAATCAGTGCATTGGCCAAAGCTGATGCGGTCAAGCCGCCCTTCGTGCCCTCTGCAAAAACAGACTCAAACCATTTTGCTGTGGCTTGATCTTCAGTCAGCTGTATAGTTATGCGCGGTTCCAAGCCAAACTCCTTTGACCAACGTGCGGCTTTGGCATCTGGCAATTCTGGCAATAATTCTCTGAGCGCCTCTACTTGTTTAGCTGTAAATCTGAACGGTGGTAGGTCGGGGTCTGGGAAGTAGCGATAATCCTCGGCCTCCTCCTTGGTGCGTTGACTAAAGGTTTCATTTTTGGTGGTATTCCAACCTCGGGTTTCCTGGATTGGAGTTTTGCCTTCTGAAATGAGCTGGCTATGACGAACAATTTCAAACTCGACAGCCTGCTCCATAAATCGGAACGAGTTGATATTTTTGAGCTCGACTTTATAGGCTGGTAGGGTTTTCACACCCTTTTCACGAACTGAAACATTGGCTTCCAGGCGCATTCCGCCCTCTTGCATATTACAGTCTGCCACGTCCAGGTACCGCAAAATTTGCCGGAGTTTTTTACCAAAATCTTTAGCTTGTGTGGCGGACTTGATATCTGGCTCAGTTACAATTTCAATCAGCGGTACGCTAGAGCGATTGAAGTCAATTAATGACACCTTTTTGCCATCAACCGTGTCGTGAACTAATTTGCCAGTGTCTTCTTCCAGGTGAATACGCTTAATTCTCACCTTGCCCTCGGCAGTTTCAATAAACCCATCATGACAGAAGGGTATGTCGTACTGGCTGATCTGGTAACCTTTGGGTAGGTCAGGGTAAAAGTAATGTTTGCGGTCAAACTTGGAAAACAGGTTGATCTGACAGTTGAGTGCCAATCCCACCATGATAGTCCACTCGATGGCTTTTTTATTGGCAACGGGTAGGGCTCCGGGCATACCCAGGCAAACCGGGCAAGTGTAACAGTTGGGTTCTGGTGCGCCAAACGGATCGTTTTTGCAAGAACAAAACATTTTGGAAGCTGTTTTAAGCTCGGCGTGAACTTCCAGGCCGCAAACGAGTTCATGCTCTAAATTTGGTTCGTGAAAAGTTGTTTTCATGATAAATCCTTAAGTGTGTAGCCAGCTATTCCAGGCAGTCGCCTGTTCATACGCGTGTGCCAGGGAGATGGCGGTTTTCTCCTGCCACATTGGGGTGACGATGTTCATGCCTAGGTAAAGATTGGAAGCAGGATCGTGATAGCAAGGCACACTAATGCCTGGCAGGCCACTGACTGAGCTAGCTTCGAGCAGCATATCGCAAAGCTCTCCAAACATTGGCGACTCTTCGCTTGCGCCTACCTTGAGCGCATATCCTGGAGAACTCAATGCTATGAGGGCATCATACTGTGAAAACAGCTTGTGAAAATCTTGACGAAACAGCGTGCGCACCTTTTGTGCCATGTTGTAGTACTGGTCTGCGTACCCTTTACTGAGGGTGTAGGTGCCCAGCATAATCCGACGCTTAGCTTCTGCGCCAAAGGTAGATCGGTCGTGTCCATATCGAATTCCGTCGTACCTTGCCAAGTTGCTTGCCACCTCTGCTCTCTGAACTACAGTGTACACGCCAATGGCGTAGTGGGGGTCCATGGCTGTGGCTTTTTCCACATGAGCGCCCAATCTTTCAAATACTTGTAACTCTTTTTCAAATTGCTCGTATGTCTCGGTCATGCCAGGCAACTCATGATAAATGTAGCCAATTTTCATGCCTTTTATATCTTTATGAAGCGCTGAAGTGAAGTCTGGTACTGCCTGAGGCGAGCTGGTAGCATCTCTGGGATCATGCCCGGCAATGTGGTTGAGGAGCAAAGCGCTATCTTCAACTGTTTTGGTGAGCGGCCCGGGTGAGTCTGTCGAAGATGCCATGGCAACTACGCCGTAGCGGCTGACACGGCCATAGGTGGGTTTGAGTCCAACTGTGCCACACCAGGATGCGGGTAAGCGGATTGAACCAGCCGTTTCCGAACCAATGGCAGCTATACACATGTCCGCAGCCACGGCGGCGGCACTGCCTCCGGAAGAACCACCGGGAGAATGTTGCGTATTACGAGGATTGAGAGTGGTGCCGTAATCTGAGGTTTCGGTGGATGAGCCATGAGCCCAAGCGTCCATGTTAGTCTTGCCAATCATGACGCCGCCTGCAGATGCAAGTTTGGCAGTCACTGTTGAGTCAAATGGTGGCACAAAGCCATCCAATACCTTGGCGGAGGCAGTGGTTTCTACACCTGCAGTGCAAAAGTTATCTTTGACAGCTATCGGCACACCGGCCAAAGGGGTGTCAAGCAGTTTCTCGGCAGTGTTTACTGGGTCATTTGTAAGCCTTAGATAGACATTTAGATTGGGGTTTTGCCGATCAATACTTTGCTGTACATCAGCATATAGCTCTGCGTGGGAGATGTCTTTATTTTTGAGCGCAGCAACGGTCTGGGTGAGTGTTTTGGTGTGTAACATATGACTTTCTTAAGCGTGCTTTAATCCTGGTCAATTAATCTTGGTACCACAAAGTATCCTTGGTGCGTTTGGGGCGAATTTTGCAAGGCTTGCGCTTGAGTAAAAGTGTAGTCTGAGGTGGCCACGTCATCGCGCCAAACATTTTCCATACCCGTCACCTGATGGGTTGGTTCAATTTGTGTAACGTTGACTGATTTCAGCTGATCCACTACTTCAAGAGTTGCCGAGAAGCCAGCTGCCAACTTTTGCTCCTCTACGGCTGTGACTGGGATATGTGCAAGATTGGCAATGTGCTTGACTGTGGCTGGTGTGATTGCAGACGATGGTGTGGTTTTGTTGACTGATTTGTTCATAGATGGATGATTGTCTAATTTGGTTTATACCATAAAAAAACGAGCTCTGGGCTCGTTCTATTTTATACTACAACAAGCCCTAGCGTTATGCTGGTTGTTGTCGTTGTTGAATTGATGCTGTTGGGACGAATTTCATAAACATATCATAGCATGCAGTTTAGCGAGCAGAAATAACCAAAAACCCGCGGCATATGCCACGGGTTTATGATGCGAATCAGTATGGATTAGTAGTAAACTTTTTTATCGCCTGGGCCACCAGCGCCACCGCCCGTTCCACCTGTAGATTTTTTAGGAGGGACTGAGGGTGAAGGTTTGGGTTCCCATTTGCCGTTGCACTTGGCAAAGTGATAGGTTTGTGAACCGTTAGTGCTCCACATGCATCCACGGCTAGCACTGGCATTGCAGATGGCTTGGGTCTGCATTTTTTCACAAAGGTCGGTGGTAGTAACTTGACAGTCAATAGTAGCAATTTCAGTTCCGCACGTAGGGCCGAATACATTGAATCCACACAATTTATCGAACTTTTCGTATCCCGGCTTATTAATACATTTTTGCGTGCTGTTAGTCTTGTAAGTACCGACGCACTCTGTGGTTACCATATAGGGTGGTTTAAAAACTTGTTTCCATTCACAGCCGGGAAAGTTTTTGCAGCTACTTTCTGAAACAGCGTTGCATGGTTGTTCCTGTCCATAGGTTGTCAATAATGTGCACACATTTGGATTTGCTTGTATTCCGATTCGGCATTTGGGAAAGTTTGGAGGCGAGTCATACATTTTACAAATATCCTTGGTCAGATGGGCGACGGGTCCAAAAGATTCACATTGTTTATATCCGCCAATGCAGATGCCTGCTGGAATTTCCAGGTTGCATCCCTCATGGTCCTCACACTGAGTTGGGTTGTCGTTAAATTCTGAGCAGTCACGTTTGGTTGAAGCTGCCTGGGATTGAGTTGAGGTGGGCTTTGAGAGTTGCCTCTGAGTAACGAAAGTCCCAAGTACACCCACTAGCATGAGGAAAAATGCTGCAAGGAGTGGAAACAACATGCTAGTTTTATTTTTTCTTTTGTTCATAAACCTGACTGGCTTTCTGAGCTTGATAATTAATAGTAAACTTTCTTGTCACCTGGGCCACCGCCAGAGCCGCCATTAGCTTTAGGTTTGGCGCTGGGCGAAGGGCAATTGGGGTTTGGAACGACTTTATTCTTTTTATATGTCCCAGTGCATCCTGCGAAAGTTGACGACCAGCTACATCCCTTATGCGCTGATCCTAGACAACTACCCGCATCTGACAGAAGTGCGCAGCCGTTCGCAGTTGTCATGACGTGGCATGTTGATGATGGATTAGCAACAGTGTGCGAAGCACATTGTGAGACTGAGACTGAGCTGCACGTTGTTTGATACTGTGAATATCCTGGTTTTGCAACGCAAGTGGTGGTTTTGGGCAAGTTGATACTAGTGCAAAGTGAATATGGAGGCATGATTGTGTACCAAGCGCAGTTGGTCGTTGAGTTGCAGGATTGCTCAGTTGTTATATTGCGACAAGTATCAGGTGCTTGTGTTGTTTTAGTTTCACAAACGTTGAGTGTGTTGGCAGAGCCACATTGATCCAATCCGGGAGAGCTCACTTTTCCTGTATTATAAATATTGCAGGCGCTACTAGCTACGTTTGAGGAATTTACACAAAGTTTCATATCACCAAGGCATTTATAGGGATTCATTCTCGACTCACATCCATCATGATTTACGCATTCTGGAGCGGTAAGACCTTGACAGGAAACATCTGCTTTTACGGTAATATATTCTGGACATGATGCATCTGACTGAAGTTGAGTTTTGGTAAAAATAAGTCTTGTAACCAAAAAAAGACCGAGTAATCCTAAAAGGACCAGCATGATTGCTGCAAATATTCTCAAAGAATTGGTTTGACCTGAGCGCTTTTTTGTTGCCATTTGATAAGTATGAACCTGGAAGGCAAATCAAGTCAATGGGAAGTTTAGGCAGTGAGCGCCGAAACTGTAAGTAATTAGACGGCAATAATATTTCTGCTAAGCTCGGCTTTCTGTTTCTGATTTCTTCCTACTGCCTCCTCATATAAAGCATAATCAGTTGCATGTGCAGCTTGAAATTTTGACATAAACTCTGGGGTTAGTACTGGTTGCCGTTGGTTCGCCGGCGCATTATTAACTACGCCAACAGTTTGAGGTGTAGTTTGCAAATCAAGACTATAGATTATCGCGGAGGTGAGTGTTGCCAAATCAGGCGTGATGCCAACGAAATCATATGCATCTAAATTTTTAGCACAGATGGCTTGCGCTTGGTAGTTGAGCATACGCTCATCCAATGCATATTCTTCAAATGTTATGGGGCAAATTTCGTCATATGGCATCTCTACTCGCCACCTGGTTTTTCCTTTAAGTCTAAAGTAGTGCATGTATTGAGAGATCATTCTTGCACGTGGGTCCCGCAGTACTACGGTTGCAAAATTATGCCTGATAGAACGAACATGGTTCATGGCGTAATGTCCCCTGATAAGAAGTGGTTTTTCAGCTACATTAACTTGCTCCCAAGATAATCTTTGTTCGTTAGGTCGTGTAAATTCTTTGCTGACAATTCGAAGTATAGGTTCTAAAAATGATTTGCTAAGAAGTTGTCTGAAGCGAGCAAGTGCTGGATACTTAACATGCGGTGGTTTTTCTGGAATTCTGAAACTATTCGATTTTGGGTCAAAATTATAGATATGATTATATCCAAAAGCTGGCACCAGAAAATCTCTCTGGAGACTACTTCCACCCGTTTTTTCGATATGTTGAACTAAATAAACAAAATTTTCCCTCATGTGACCGGGAATTATAACACCTATAATCGAGTTAGAAAAAACTAACGGCGAGTTCACCCTCAGTTCACCCCACCATTGATCTTAAAGCTTCAAGCCGCTCCGTTACCGCTGGATGCGTCTGGAACAATCCGGCAAACCACCCGACCCCGCCATGTAAGTTGCGTAGAGGGTCAGAAATATACAAATGGGCTGTTGCTTTGTTGGCGGCCTCAAGTGGCTCTCGATCTTGGCTAATTTTTTCCAGAGCTTTGGCCAAGCCCTCGGGATTTTTAGTCATGGCTACAGCCAAGGCATCAGCCAAAAATTCACGACGGCGGGAAATGGCCAGTTGGATGAGTTGGGCAATCAACGGTGACAGCAAGGCTAGCGTTAATCCCGCAGCGAAGAAAATGACCTGCATCTGTCCCCCACCATCATTGTCCGAACGCTTGCGCGAGCCACCCCAAAATGACATGCGCAACATCCAGTCAGAAAGTAGGGCAATTAAACCAACTAAAATGG
Organism: uncultured Pseudomonadales bacterium; assembly: GCA_964607125.1. Classification (GTDB taxonomy): domain Bacteria; phylum Patescibacteriota; class Microgenomatia; order UBA1400; family PJMF01; genus CAZSHY01. Next base: position 7,443 of record CAZSHY010000030.1, read on the forward strand.
TCACGATGGACATGAGTCTAATGTCATAGTTTTTGACATGTGACAGCTCATGGGCAACTACTCCTTCAATTTCTGCTCTGTTTAACCGCGCCAAAATACCAGTGGTGGCGCAAACCACAGCGTGCTGAGGATCTCGACCTGTGGCGAAGGCATTCATTGCGGAATCATCAATGACGTAAAGTTTGGGCAAAGGCAGTCCTTGGCTGTGGGCAATATTTTCTGTAACCGTGAAAAAGTCAAAAAACTCTTCACGAGTAGCAGGCCGAGCGCCAGAAATACTCAAAATAATTGAGTCGGACCACCAGTAAGAGGCAAACGAGAGCGCGCCAGATGCTATCAGGGCGATGCCCACCATGTCCAAACCATAGCCAAAGCCTCGGGCCATGACGTAGGCAGAGCCTGAAATAAAGGCAATGAAAATGCCAATAATTAAAACAGACTTGCGCTTGTTGCTAGCAACCAGATCGTAGTGTGTCATGATGTTTGGACTTTATAAGCTGACTTTGGGGTCGCTCATCTCTGTCGTACTAACGCTGAGGTGCTCTCCAGCCATCGGTGTGTCCAGACCTTTTTCTGGTTTGAACCCGAATGCCGAGGCAATCAAATTGGATGGAAACATGACCAATTTTTCATTAAAAGCTTGAGTTAGGTCAATAACGGTTCTGCGTGAGTACATGAGCTTGTCTGCTGTGTCTGTTAGCTCGCTCATAAACTTGGTGACAGTAGCATCGCTTTTAAGTTCTGGATTATCCTCAATGGCAATGCTGATCTGAGGTACCAGGCTTTGGACCTGGTCAATGGCAGCATTAATGTCAGCAGCTGAGCCGGTTTTTTGTGCCGCAGCCACACTTTTGCGGGCGTCACTCAGCATTTGGAAGATGCCTTTTTCGTGTTTAAGAAAGCCTTTGACCGATGCTTCTAAGTTGGGGATGAGTGAAGCCTGGCGCTTGAGTTGGTTACCGATTTCTTGAATACTGGCCACAATTTGAGTTTTAAGCCTTTGAAGAGTGTTGTAGACACCCATGACGTACAGCCCAATGGCGATTGCGATTCCGAGAATAATGAGTGCTGGCATAGTGAGTCTCCTTGAGTCTTATTGTACACTATTTTGGCAACTTGGAATTGGACTCTGAATGTCGTATAATTACCTGTTACTGGCCTCGTGGTGTAGTGGTTAACATGCTTCCCTGTCACGGAAGAGACCGAGGGTTCGAATCCCTTCGAGGTCGCCAAGTACTACTTTCGCTTTTCAAACACGCTCAACAATAAACTTCCCGCAGTTCCCAGATGATCCAGTTCAAACAGACACAATTTTTTGGACAGAGCTGAAGATGGCGCCAAAAAAGAAAAGAGGTTAAACGAACGTTCAGCTACCAGCCGCAATTTAGTTTTCTGAAAAAACTCACGCAGGGATGCGGCAGTGAACTTGGAGATATGCTGTTCACCGTCAAATTGAGGCAGTAAGTGCAGAGCGTCACTAGTTTTTTCAATCAACGGCCAAATACTGCCATAATTGGGAGTAATAATGCAGACCTGACCACCGGGTTTGAGCATCTCATGGAACGCTTTGGCTGTTTGCAGCATCGCGCCTCTTTCAATATGTTCAATCACATCAATCATGATGATGGCATCCAGGTTGCGCAACTTTTTGAGTTTGGCAGTATCGGTGATATTCACTTGGAGAGTTTGAACTGAGCTAATGCCGCGTTGCCTGAGCTGGGATTTGAGAAAGGCTATTGATTCATCATTGTAATCTGCACTGATGATTTTTTTAAGCTGAGTACCAAAATGGAGTTCAAAATTGCCCGAACCTGCGCCCAAATCCAGTACCACAGAATTTTTATTTAGTTTAAGGCAATGAGATATGGCAGCAAGCTTGTTTTGGTGCCAGTGTGCTTGTAGTGGGTTTTTGGAGCTGATAGCAGAAAACTGGTAGTCTCCTGGTATACCCAAGCGCTTTTCTACAATCACGGGCTGTGCTTTGGTTGATTTGCGTTTCATGTAGCCTTTCTAGCCGTCAGTTGGCAAACTGATGGAGTATTTTAAGTCTGTAAAAAATTACAAAAGTATCTTTGAGCATGGTGGCAATGGTTTTGATTAGTGCTCGGCCAGTGACAACTGACTCTCCTCCGAAATCCAAGTGCACCTCTACTGGGCCTTCAAAAATTCTCCGAAAACCTAAATGATGTGCTAACACGAGTATTTCAATGTCAAATGCGTATCCTTTGACTTTAACCTTGGGCAATACTTTGGATATCACTTCACGTCGAAACAACTTCATGCCCACCTGAGTATCTCGCACGCCTAAGCCAAAAAGTACTTTGACCAACTGTTGATAGAACATTGACAACACTTGGCGTTGCCAAGGATAAGCAACCACCGAGTTTTCATGGCGTTTAGAACCAATCACTACGTCAGCTCGCTGAGACAAAAACAGTAGTAATAAAACTATTAAACCTGTTGGACTGATGTCTCCGCCTGCGTCCATAAATCCAATCACGTCACCACTAGAGTGGCGCATGCCGTGTCTAACCGCGTAGCCTTTACCGCGGTTTGTGGGATAGGTCAACACCTTTACCCTGGGTTTACCAGCGGCAAATCTTTTGGCTGCGGCTTCAGTGGTGTCTGGACTGCCATCCACTACACAAATTAATTCAAATTGGTAGGGTAAAAGTTGCAGGACGCGATAAATATCGCGCAAGTTCTGATAAATCTTGTTGCCCGTGCGATAAGCTGGTACGATGATTGACACCCGATGCACACAACGAATATGGCAGAAATATGGCTTAACCTCAAGCAGAAAAAACTTGCCTACTTATTGTCTGTTTTGCTTATAATTTTGGTATCGATGTGGGTGGGTTCGCCCATGCTCAAACTACGTTGGGATTTGGTAGATGATGGCATTAGCATGGCCGCAGCCAGATTTATAGATGAGGGTATACGCTCGGGACAACCCGAGCTGATCACGCCGTTTATTTTTGAGGACAGATTCGTCAGGTTCCGCCCGGTATTTTGGTCATACTTTTGGGCTCAATATCAACTATTTGGTACTGATCCCTGGCTGTTTCGCTTAGTCAGACTTTCACTTTTTTCTGGAAGCGCCTTACTACTTTTTGAACTTGTGCGCCGAAATACTAAATCAATGACGGCAGCCGTGATTGCAGCCCTCCTTTACTTAGTTCAACCACACGATATTGTTAACTGGTTGTACTTGGGACACCACGAAGCGTTACAAAACATTTTTTTGATCTGGTTTTTGTATGCGTTTAGTCGGCATCTAGAGAAACCTCGGGGGTTGGGTGGTGGCTGGCTGGCAGCAGCTATGCTGACACTGCCACTGTTCTTCTGGTCCAAAGAAACTTCACTCGCTTTGGTTCCGGTTTGGACTATTGGTACTGTAGCTGCTTGGAAGTGGGGAACGCCGCGACAGCGCCAATCGTGGTGGCTGACATGGTTGGTAGCTATTGCTTGCGCAGGGTTAATGCTAATTATACTCAAGTGGGTAGGTTCACGAGCGGATGGCGGTTATGTGGATGCCTATGATGGCCTGACCATTGATAAAATCCTGTTTGCCCTGAAAATTTACGCTCGATCGATTAAGGAAAACTTTTCTATCCTTTATTGGCTACCAATCGGCAGTTATGCGGCCAGGATGTTGTCAAACTTGTATGCCAAAACCAAGTTTTGGTTAGAGCCACACTTTAGATGGCAGCTGTTGATGTTGGCTCTCCACTACTCATTTATTGCTATAGTTTTGCCCTTCACAATGCGCACTGAAGGTTACTACCTGGCACCTGCATTTGTCACTTATCTGATATTTGTGGGTTTTGAGTTAGCAGTTGTATTGAGCCGCGCTCAGTTTTGGCGAGTGGGTCTGGTTATGGCACTGTTTGGATTTTTAATGGTTAGAAATACACTTTTTGTTCAATCATTTGTTTCAGAGTTTGTCACTACGACTGAAGTTCACAGTCAAGTTATGGAGTGGGTAGTGGCGCACACGACTGAGTACCCTAGGGTGATGTTTAATTTCGCCGAGCCAGATAGGGGCATGATGCCGGGCATACGTATCCAAAGAGGGATGATCTTCCACTGCTCCCAGGGTATGCCCAGTGATACCACCGTTATTTATGGTGAAAAAAACACTTGCTCAGACCAGATTCTTACGCATGTGCCAGACCGAGTCACTCACCTGAATCTAAGCGGTCTATCGCTGGTTGTTACCGGAGACGCGGCTCGCGGAGAATCAATGTTGAGCCTACCGGGACTGTATGAATCCGGACTTGGACAGGGCAAACAAGTTAGATTGGTGAATCAAATTCAAAATACTCGTGTGGTAATAGATAGGTCGTTTTGGTTAGAAAATTATTTGCAGCTCTATACTCGGCCTTTTCTGAGTTCCGTCAAGCAATCTCTAACTACAGGTAGTTGGGATATATATTTGCCTCAGATTAAGACCAAATTGGTTCAGCCGCAATGGCAGTTTCATGAAATTACAGATCTGGATAATTAAGGATACGTGGTGCTGTAGAGTGACACTATCCCATTCTCAACCACCACATATTGAAGAATTCCGTCAGCGATTAAGCCATCATTGAAAAACTGCTTTTCTGGACTAGCTTCCGCCAAGTGGGAGTGCGCACAGACAAGAATTGTTGAGCTGGGAACCAAGGAGGATTTGGCCTGGCACATGCTTTGATTTTTGGCTGCGTTACGCCAAACTAGTGCTTGAGGTCCCCACAGCTTAATACTCACCGAACTTAGCCATCTGCCCAGATTGACTAGTCCAACCCGTTGCAAGATGGGGTACTTTAGTTCCGGACTAGAAATAATATTGTGACCATGTTCAACGTGAACCCGCTGTTTGGCAGAATTAAACTCATACTCATCAGCTTGGATATCGGAAAATAAGTTGGCGCGCTTATCACTTTTGGAATGAGGGTCATGATTGCCGTAAAGGTAAACGGCGTGCTTGGATTTCAGTAGGGGAAAAAGCTTTGACCATTGGGAGTTCAGAAACTGCTCAAAGGTACAGGCATATGAGGCCCACAAGTCACCGTTGATGATGACGCGGTCTGCTGTGGCAATAGCTTTCACAATCGCGTCAAACTGAGCTTGATCAAAGCGACTGGTCAAATGGGTGTCGGAAAAAATGACGGTGCGCATGGCAGTTATGGGGGTAGTTGGTTTGAGCTGGAGCCGAAGCGGGGATTCGAACCCCGGACCTGTGGTTTACGATACCAACGCTCTACCAGCTGAGCTACTTCGGCGATCAACATGGGTATTCTATCAAGTTTTTTTCAATAAATGTAACAGCGTGAGGTTTTTTTGGTTTCACTATGGCTATTTGCGGGGAATAATTAGCTTTTTGATTACCCATGTAGCCAATGTAGAAACCAGCAACAAGAACGCTATGTCTATGGCCAGTGCTTGGTAGTAAATTTGTTCATTGGTCGATCCGCCCACTACCCCACCGCGGTGGGTAAACACGTAGGGCATCGGAAAACCCTTGCCTACAGCGCAGCCAGCAAGGCAATCAACTCCCGGGGAGCTGACAAAGGAGGGATAAATTGCGAAACTGGCCGTGGCAATAAAGATGAGCGCGAAGATGATGAGGGTGCGGGCGGTTGGGGTGGACATAGAGAAGTTTTTTCAAACTCTATCATACAGTTTTTTACCAAGGCTTTGAAAGTAGATTTTTTCGTACAATTATTTGACATAAACCAATTCCAAAGTATAATTGCCCATACAATTTAATATCAAAAGCATTTGAGTCTATCGCAATAGACAAGCTGCGTAGGAGAAAGGAAGGCGAAAGCCTGACATTACTACGACGGAAGTCCACCGTAAAATCAGACAAAGAGTGTCGGCAACGGAGCTCTGAAATAAGGTTTTCTACTAATTTCAGTTGTTCCCGCTCAGGCGGGATTTTTAGTAGCAAACAAACTAGGGTGGTACCGCGGTTACTGTTTTAAGAATCGCCCCTTTTAGTCTTTAGGCAATATCTAGAGATTGAAAGGGGCGTTTTTTATGCAAAAACTGTGGCAAAAGAATTGGAAGCTGAACGAGGTGTTGGAAGCTTTTGAAACGCAGGGCGACCTTGCCTTGGATCAGAAACTGGTTAAATTTGACGTCTTGGGATCTATCGCTCACGCTCAAGGACTTCAGAGAATTGGCTTGTTAACGGCAGCTGAAGCGCAGTCACTTTCGCAAAGCTTACAAGATATTAATTCACTGAGTCAAAATGGGCAATTTTTGTTGCATTTTGGTGACGAAGATGTTCACACTAAAATTGAAAACTACCTGACAAGTTCTTTGGGTGATGTGGGCAAAAAAATTCATACTGGCAGATCCAGAAACGATCAGGTTCTCACTGCCATCAGGTTATTTACCAAAGAAAACCTTTTATTGGTATGGCAGGAAACGT
>CAZSHY010000031.1:0-212 GCA_964607125.1 uncultured Pseudomonadales bacterium
CCCTCAGGTCCACCTACAATTTCTTGCTCAGCTCCACTTCATCGTCGTACGCCCCCTGCCACTTGAGGCTCTCGGGTTTACGGCCGCACTCCACAAAACCTTGGCTCAGGTAGAACTCAAGCGCTTTGGCGTTGCCGGCGTTGCAGGAACAATACACCCGCTCCACACCATTGACCTGTGCTGCGGCAAAGACGTGATTTAGCAGCGCGGTG
>CAZSHY010000031.1:222-13449 GCA_964607125.1 uncultured Pseudomonadales bacterium
CGCGAGCAGCTGGTGCCAAGTATAAGTTGTACAAAAACGCCACATGGTTTTGTTTGGGCAAGAAAGATTGGCTAATTTGGCAGTAACCCACCAACTCCGGCTCGAGGGAAGCAGGGACGCCTGACTCTGAATCACGCTTCAAAAAAACGCCGAAGTAGCCCAAAAATCCCAACCCCAGCGCATACTCCAGCTCACGCTCAAACTCAGCGGTGGTTTTACCACTTTCTTGCTCCAGGGTGGCCAAAAACGCAGCTGGATCAGTGGCCAGCGCTTGTAAGCGTAACTTCTGGAATGCCGCGCCATCGTGAACGGTCAATCGGCGAAATAGCAGCTGAGGGGTAGGGCGGGATTGGTCGTGCATATTCACTACATCAAGTGGTCAGGTTTTCCACTCCAGTCTCGGTGATTAGAACAGTATTTTCAAAGCGGTAGCCAAACTCCCCAGGCAGGTAAATACCTGGCTCAACGGTGATAGTCATGCCCGGTTTCAGTTCAGCTTCATTCCGCCAGCTCAGGGAAGGTGGCTCGTGGATTTCCAAGCCCACTCCGTGCCCGGTGGTATGGATAAACTGGGCGCCAAAACCTGCCGCCTCAATCACATCCCGGGCGGCCTTATCCACCATTTTGGCGGTCACTTGCCGGCTGGCCTGCGCCGCTATGGCCGCCTCGTAGGCGCTGAGCACCACTTGTTCGACTTGAGTAAAAGTGGCTGATGGCTGGTCGCCAAACCAGACGGTTCGAGTCATATCGGCGTGATAGCCACCTTTGGTTCCACCAAAGTCTATCAACACCGGCGTGTTCTGGGCGAGCGGGGTATTGTCAGGTTGATGGTGCGGCAGGGCTGAGTGTGCACCAAAACAAACAATGGTGGGAAACGAGAGTGGTAGAAAGTTACTCTGGCGCAGCTGGCTTTCTAGCAGGTTGGCCACTTCCAGCTCAGTCATGCCGACTCGCAAATGCTCGATCGTGTCGTCCATTACCAGCGCAGTTTGGTGGCAGGCGGCGCGCAGCGCCGCCACTTCTGTCACAGACTTGCACAGGCGCGCCGCCCAAATCTGTTCCCGATCCAGCACCGGAAAGTTGCAGCTAGTTTGAGCTTGGAGGACTTGGAGTTCGTTTACAAAAAGAGTTTGGGTGTCGGTGAAAAAGGTGGACACATCTTCTGCTTCGCGGATTTTTTCCAGGACCTCAGCCAATCGTTTGGGGGTACTGCCGGGCACCAACTTAATACCCTCAACTGGGTTGACCGGAGAAAAACTAGCATGGATCAAGTGCGCCGAATCTTGAGTGATCACCAAATATGCCTCGCGCTCCTGCTCCAGGGGGATAAGAAACTCAAATCCAGTCGCATGTGTAATGTCGGTGGGTCTGGTAAGAAGCAAGCCCGATTGAGACTGGGGGGCGATAAGTTGGCGGAGTACGGCTAATCTGTCGTTCATGGACTGGCAGCCGCTGATTTTTCCAATGGCGCCAAGGAACGTACCACAGCGGCTGTTTTTTCCATGACTCCGGCTGCTGACTCAGTTTCTTGACCAACCACTAGTACCGCCGAGTCAGTCTCAAACTCAAATCTGGTTGCGGCTGAACCGTCTGCATCTTGGTAAATGGTTTTACTATTTAACAGAAATGTTTGTTCGTCCAGCTTACTGCTGCGCGGGTTGACTTCAATAGTTTTAGCGTCGATCCGAATTACCGTACCCAAGCGCACAATTTTTGGTGCCGGCCGGAGAGATTCAGCGGATACAACCAAGGCTTTGGGTTGAAATGTATTCTCACCATCCATGTAGCCCATGACCGTGGTCCAGGCTCCCACAGTAACTTCACTTAGTTCGATCTGTTTGCGGCCGCGCAATATCACCACTTCTTTAAGTGGAATGATAGTTGTTGAAGTGTGATTGGAGATGGTGATGGTTTCCTCACTAACTCGGACAACTTCTCCCACAAATCCATATTTGCGTGGTTGGACGTCAACATCGCCCTGAACACGCTCTTGCTCAACAACTTTTTCTAAACGCTTTTTGATGGTATCAATGGTTTGTTTATCCTCAGTTGCCGAGTCGGTGCTGGTTTCACCACTCAGCTGCTTACTGACATCTTGCAGGGTGTCTTTGACTGTTTGTTCAACTTGTTTGAAGTCATCTGTTAGCCCTTGAGCTGAAACAGAACGTAAGGACATGCTTAAAAGAATGCCAATGAAAAAAGTAGTGTATATCAGTTTATTGTTCATTTATAGTTTAGGATTTGTACTCGGCTTAGGCGAAATCTTAGGTGAAGCTGATGGGCTAGCTTTTGCGCTATCGGTGCTAGTAAGTGGGTCAGCTGCCAATGTTTCAAGTATATCGCTGACTATGACAGTCCGCTGCTCGGAAAAAGTTTCACCGTCATTATCCGCGACAGTAATTGAGATAATGTTGGCACCATCTTTAAGTTGGGCTTCAGCCGAGAATGCACCCGTTGCATCTGTAGTAGTGATCAGCTGAGTCTCATTGATGAATAATATGACAAATGTGTCTGGTACAGTTGTGCCGCTGACTGTGACTGTATTTTGTGCTTGAATTGTGCCATCATCTGGACTACTGATTGATAAACGAGAAGCGGTCGTGGTGTCGGTGGGGGAGACAGGTTCAATTTTTTCGGTAATTTTAGGGGTAGTGACCGATGTCTTAACTCTGTAGAAACCGTATGTGATAACCAGTCCCATAGTGAGACCGACAAGTACCGCTATGAGCACCTCTTTTTTCATACGAAGGTTCATTATAAACTATCCCCGCTAGAGAACCAACTCTAATACTGGTTACAACTGTATAAAACGTGATAAGATCGACATAAGGAGACACCCATGACTTTGACATACCACGGCCACTCGACCTTCAAGTTGAAGGGTAAACGCGGCACCGTGATCACAGATCCGTATGATGATTTTATCGGGTTTAGTTTGGCTCGCACCAGCGCTGATATTGTCACAGTGTCACACCATCATAAAGATCATGATGCGGTAGATAAAATTACCGGCACAGCCAGGCGTGAGAAGCCATTTATTATTGATGAACCAGGTGAGTATGAAGTTGGCAGAATATCTGTGTTTGGCACGCCCAGCTTTCACGATGCTTCCAAGGGTGCCGAGCGGGGCACCAACATTATTTTCACCATCTTGATGGATAATATTCGGGTCTGCCACCTGGGTGACCTAGGCCACGAATTGACCAATGAGCAGGTTGAAGCAATAGGAGACATTGACGTCTTGCTATGTCCGGTCGGCGGTCAATTTACCATAAACCCAGAGTTAGCAGTTAAAACTATCCACCTACTTGAGCCTGGATACGTGGTTCCAATGCACTTTAAAACCCAAGATCACAATCCTGACGTCTTTTCCGACCTCAAAACTCTTGAAGATTTTTTCAATGAGTACGGAATGAGTCCAGCGCCTGTTGATAAACTTGAGCTTGAAAACACTAGTATTCCAGAAGAAACAGAGCTGGTTGTACTAGCTCAGACCTAAACCTGGTTCACCCATATTATGAGCACCTCCGGCAGAATTCCACCACAAAATCTTGATGCCGAGGCATCGGTCTTGGGCGCAATTCTAATTGAAGGCGACTCAATTGTTAAAATTGATGACATTCTGGCACCCGAGTGCTTTTATGACCAAACTCACCAGCTTATTTTTGAAGCCATGGAGCAACTTTACGAAGCTCGCCAACCCATTGACGTGGTCACGCTGACTGGCGCGCTCAAAAAAAACAAGACTCTCCAAAAAGCTGGCGGTACAGCTGCGCTAGCCAAGCTTTCATCCACCATGTCCACAGCCGCCAATATTGAGCACTATGCGGCGCTGGTACGCGAGGCTTACCTCAAACGACGCTTGATTAGCGTGGGCGCCGAGATGACAGAGCTGGCTTTTGATGACACCAAAGCAGTGGCAGACATCATGGATTCAGCAGAACAGCAGGTGTTTGCCATGTCGCAGGTCCAGCGTTCGCGTAGTTTTTTGCCAATTAAAGATACGCTAGTTGAAAGTTTCGAGCGGCTTGATGAACTGCAAAAGTCTGGCAGCGACCTGCGAGGACTATCCACTGGCTTCGCTGATCTAGACCAAACCTTAGCCGGTATGCAAAAATCCAACTTAATCATTCTGGCGGCTCGTCCGGGTATGGGTAAAACTGCTTTTTCACTCAACTTGACCCACCACATAGCGGTCAACACCAAGAAAAAAGTCGGCTTCTTTTCTCTAGAAATGAGTCGGGAAGAACTGGTGGATCGGTTGCTGGTTTCCCAGGCTGACATTGACGCCTGGAGACTCAAGACAGGCAGGTTGGACCAACAAGATTTTCTAAAGTTGTCTGATGCCATGGGAGTTCTGGCAGATGCGCCGTTGTACATAGATGACACTCCCGGACTATCTATTTTTGAAATGCGCACCCGCGCCCGCCGTCTCATGGCTGAGCACAAACTGGATCTGCTGGTGGTGGACTATTTGCAGCTGGCCTCGGGAAGAACTAGAGACAATCGCGTTCAAGAAGTGGCTGAAATCTCGCAAGGTCTGAAGAACATCGCCCGCGAGCTGAAAATACCGGTTTTGGCACTTTCGCAGCTGTCTCGTGCAATTGAGAGTCGGGGCGAGCGCATTCCGCAACTGTCTGACCTGCGCGAATCTGGTTCCATTGAACAAGATGCAGACGTAGTCATGTTCCTATATCGCAAAGACGACGAGGTCCGCGAAGCCGTCAACCTAAAAATAGCCAAGCATCGTAACGGTGGCCTGGCCGACATTGAACTTTACTTCCGCGGCGATCGCGTCAGATTCTACGGCATGGAAAGTAGAAGGCAGGGCTAAGCAGGTTGCTCCCGGCAAAGTGGCCCGCGCTCGGTAGGGCACTAGCCGCCGCTAGCGGCGGCGCCGGTGGGACTGTAGCCAAACAGCAAATACATCAACGTCCCAGAGAGGACGATAAACAGGACCAAAAATCCTAGATTAGACTTGAGGTCTTTGAGTGATTTTTCGGGATCGGGTTTGTCCACGCTGGCCAAGACGACAATGGCTACCACAAACCACAGCGCTCCCCGCGCTACCACTGACCAGATGCTGGTGGGAGTGAGAATGGATTCATAAATCGCTCGTAACATTTCCATAATCTAATCACTATGCACGAATTTGTGTGAAAATGCAAGTTTTGGCCTGGTGAAAGCCGTGCTACAATAGCTGAGTAATTTGCCGAGGTGGCGGAACGGTAGACGCGTGGGTCTCAAAAACCCATGAAGCTAACACTTCGTGAGGGTTCGATTCCCTCTCTCGGCACAAGATTTACTTCCACATCCACAATGCCACCAACACCACCGCTTGCGGTGCCAGACCAAACAAAATATTTGGTGTAGAGTGATGAAATTTTCCATGAAAATCGTTGAATGGCTTGAGAAACCAAGGTTCCCACTTCAAAAAATTGCGCGGTGCTTCCACTAGATCTGGAGCTATGCCGGTGATGGCGCCTATCCAGATGTGCAGCAGCGCATTTGGGCTTTGATTTTGATACATGAACCAAATCAGTGCTCCCGCCAGAGCCAAATCGACCAGTTCTAATAAAATGGCGGTTGAACGCTTGCGCGTGCCGCGGGACAAACCAGTGCCCACGTCCCAGTGGGGAATCCAGTCTTCCAGATAGTGAAAAGCCAAAGTTAGGGGAATGTAGAGGAGGGGATGGGGCAGCTTGCTGGCGATGAACGCGCCAGTGGCCATGTGTGGTATAGAAAGCATCGTGTTTTTTATTATATACTACCCTTATGTTTCCAGAATTGTTTCACCTCGGCCCATTTTCGCTCAAAACCATGAGCGTGTTCATGATGATCGCTTTCTTGATGGCTAGTTTCATTTTCTGGCGTCGGGGCAAGGAGGAACACTACAAAGAAGACCAGCTTTTTGATGGATATTTGCTTAGCATTTTAGTCGGCTTGGTCGCAGCGAGAGTGGGGTTCGTCTTGATCTCGTTGTCTCAGCTAGGTCTGGCTCCGCTTAAGTGGCTGGACATTTTCTCGCACCCAGGATTTAGTGGCTGGGCAGGCTTGGTTGGCGGCGGTCTGTATCTCAAGAAATTTGCCAAGGAGAGTAAATGGGACGTCTATGAAATCTTGGATTTTGCTGTCACAGCCATCTCCTTTGGCGCCGTATTCATGTGGCTGGGCAGATTCTTTGAAGGCACGTCGATGGGTTTACCCACCAGTTTACCCTGGGGCGTCCAGTTTCCCACCGTGCTAGAGCCGCATCACCCGGTCCAACTTTACTTTGCTGTCTTCTACGTACTTCTTTTTTGGTACCTCACCTGGGTTGAGTACCACTACCGTACTTTCGCCTGGTACAGAATTGGTAAGCGCACTGCTCAGACTGGGTTTATTACTTCCGTATTTGTGATTGGCTCATCATTGGCTTCACTAGTATTTAGCCTCATGCAACCGCCCGGAACCGTAGTTATGGGTGTGCAAGTTTCTCAATTCCTGTCCATTGCGACACTGCTTTTCGGCATGATGTTACTGTACGTACGCTCAGGCAGAGCGCTGCCGTTCTCAAGAGAGCATAAGAAGCGTAAAGTACTCCAACAGCGGTTTGTGTCATGAGGAGGCAGGTTAATCTCATCTCTGCGATTGTTATTGTTGTTGATCAATTTACCAAATTAGCCGCACGGCAAAGTGGCGTAGGCGTGTTAAACAGTGGCGTAGCTTTTGCGTGGTTAGCCAAATACCAACACATCGTTTATTTTCAGATTTTACTGTCTGTAGCAATCTTAACACTCCTTGTTTTCCTTAATTTATACGGACGGGAAACCTGGCGGAGACACTGGCTGTGGGCGGGCTTATTTTTTGGTGGAGCACTCTCTAATGTGGCCGACCGTTTGTTCAGAGGCGGTGTGTACGATTGGGCGATGATACCTGGATTGCAGTTGGTCAATAACTTGGCTGATTGGGCGGTAGCGATCGGCATTTTGGGTGTTATCATAGCTCAGATGAAGGAACAGCATGCAACTTGATGTGCTTTTTGAAGATGAGGATGTTTTGGTGATTAACAAGCCCTCAGGCGTGGTGGTCAATCGGTCTGAGACCAACCCCGCGCCCACCATTCAAGACTGGATGGTGTCTGAGCGGGGTGTACTAGCTGTGAACGCCGATCCACAAACGTGGGCATCGTTAGTGCCTTCAGATTTTACTCCCGAGTATGGTACCCCAGAGTCAATTTTCACAGAACGGTTGGGCGTGGTCCACCGCCTGGACAAAGATACCAGCGGCGCATTAGTTCTAGCCAAAAACCCGGGCTCCCTGGTTCACCTGCTCAGACAGTTTCGCGTCAGAGAAGTGACTAAAACCTACGTTTGCCTGGCTCATGGTGCATTTAGCCAGCCAAATGGCGAGGTGACAGCTCCAATTGGTCGCATTTCCGCCAACCGCAAGTTATTTGGCATTGTTTCAAGTGGTAGACCGGCAGTCACCAATTATCAGATTGAGCAGTATTTTGCTCGACTGAAACCAAATTTACTGACAGGTCAGGACGCCAAGCAGGCAGAGCGGATTTATCAAGGTTTTTCTCTAGTCAAATGTTGGCCCAAAACTGGGCGTACACACCAAATCCGAGTCCACCTCAAGCACTTGCAACATCCGCTTGTGGGCGACCAACAGTATGGCGGCAAAAAGCGTGCCAAGCTTGATGTTCTCTGGTGTCCGCGTCAGTTTTTGCATGCTGCCCAAATTACATTTATGCACCCGCGGACAGCTCAGATGCAGACAATTGACGCCCCATTGGCCGCTGATTTACAACTTGTTTTGGCAGGACTAGAGTAGAGTTATGGAGTTTACAACTGCCAGCTTTCCGCCAGATCCCATTATCTACAGCACCCCAACATGGGCTCAACTGCACGAGCTGACTTTTCAGGTAGCTCAGCAGATTTACCAAGAACAATCCAGAGGTCTCCCACCATTTGACCGGATAGTCACACTTGCCAAAGGCGGGTGGTCTATGACCCGCGCCTTGGTGGACTTTCTCCAGGTCAAGGAAGTGGCTAGCCTAGGTGTGCGGTTTTATAAAGGAGTGGACCAGCGACTCGAGCAGCCTGAGGTGTATCAAGATTTACCCATTTCAGTCAAAGGAGAGCGGGTCCTACTTTTTGACGACGTGGCCGACACGGGTGAATCACTTATTTTTGGCCAAGACTACTTGAGGAGTAGGGGAGTAAGTGATGTTAAAACCGCAGCCGTGTTTTACAAACCCCACTCGCATCTCAAGCCTGACTTTTTTGGCGAAACTACCAGTAATTGGATAATTTTTCCCTACGAGATCATTGAAAGTATGAAAATCATCACAACTCGTTGGGCAGGACAGGGCGCCTTGCCTGAGCGCCAGGATCTTGAGTCGCGCTTTGGCCAGCTTGGCTTCAGCCCCGCCCAAATTGTCCTATTTTTTGAGCGGTACAGCACGCCAAGTTGAAAATTGCCGCTTGCGCTATTTCACTCTAGACCATAAAATACACACCAATTACTTACAACGTAAGTATGCGGAAGCACCTTCTTAGGCCTTTCGCTCCCAAGAAACAGAACTTTCTGTCAATGCAGAAAGGGAAACCAAGCTGAGCTGAATGGCACAAGACAGGTGTTTTTTTGTATACCAAAAGACCTATGGTACTACCTGAGATTATAACTAATAGTCCTGTTCCACCCGAAAGGGCTGTAGAAGATAGTTTGTCTACGTCTACCCCTGAGCAGCGAGCAACTTACATCGAGAAAGAAATTCTTAACTATCCACCAGAAGAAATTGCACGAATTTTGCGAGGTTCGCAAGAGGCTCAGCCATTTAAAATTTTTCACCACTCCCTGAGTGAATGGAAAAATCTCCGCGGATTGGCGGCTATTATGCGTCTGAGCGGCGGCACCCTTGAAGTAGTCCGCTCGGATAAAGGCGAAATAGTCAACGTTTTTATTGATCAGCCATTTCATGAGCATGATTTCCCAATCTGGCACCAGATCTTCAAGCTACTCATATCTTCAGCAAGAATGAATGATAAGCAGTTCAGGCTCAAGGTAGTTCCAAAAATTAAAAAACTCTTTGCCAGCACTGTGAGGGGGGAGGAGTTGGCGAGATCGACCAAAAGTGGAGGTAGCAACACTTTTGACCATTTAATTGACTTTATAATTCGATTAGAAACAGATGGCTTACCCAGAGAAGAGGTACTCAGGCTCAGAGCAGGATTATTTCATGATATTGATAAAGTGTCAGTCAAGGGACCATTTCCCGGGGAGCTTGCATCTGAGGTGGAAGCCGCAAGTCCTGGTGTGTTGGCTCAACTGGCTAAGGACGACCATGATAGCCACGCTTTGATAGCAGGTCTGCGCATGCAGACCTTTTTGGTTAAATACCTCATGCCTCGATTAAGTGAGTCCGAAGCCAAGCTAATAGATGACACATTTGTACGTGATATTTCACGCATGTTTAGACTTCACCATTTGTCAGAGCGTGTAGATCGAGCCTTACAAGGCGGAACTGGATTGGAGATAGAGCAGGTGCACGCGCTTTTCTCTGATCCCCAGTTTGAAGCCAAGCTGCTATCTTTACTCATTAGACTTACCGCAGCAGATGCAGACTCAGTTGCCGCGCAGAGTCACAACGTTGCTCCTGAGCGATTGCTCTTTGCTGCTATCAACCCACTTCTAATTTATCTACTAATGCAGAGCATCGCAGATGAGTGTGACAAGGCGAAGGTGGAGTTGAGCAATTTTGAGAACTTAATTGCGCGCACCTTTGCCAAAGCCACAAATTTGCTCCGAGCCATAGGCGAGGAGGCGAGCGTTCACGTAGAGCGACTGCTCGACTTTGTGGCAGAATGGTTTGAGCAGATTGCTCCCGCGGCCATTAACTTATTTGCGGGTCTGCCAGACGAGGTGGCTAAAAAAGTTGACGCAGAATTGGCAAATAAGATCAAGGAGCGGCACACAAAAACCGCGACTAGATTGTCAACCCCTAGTAACACAAGCCCCGTCGTTGTTTTTGATCGTTCCCTCGCGCCCGCGCCCGCGGCGTGATACACTCAGCCTATGCGCAAATCCACACTCACTTTCCAAACCGCTTTTTCCAGCCTTTAGCTGGTCCAATTTTTCGTTACTTCTGCCTTGTAGTATCAATTTTTAGGAACTGTTCATGCCAAAAACCAAACCATTAGCACCCAAAGCCAAACACGCCACTGCACCAACCCAAGTAGACCCTATTTTTGACCTCATCACACAAGAGGAGACAAGACAGCGGTCGATGATTGGTTTAATTGCCTCAGAAAACCATATATCGCCAGAGGTTTCTAGTGTGCTTTCATCATGTCTAAATAGTAAGTATGCCGAGGGTTACCCAGGCCGCCGCTACTATGAGGGCAACCAAATAGTTGATCAAGTGGAAACTCTAGCCCAGGATCGCGTCAAACAGCTATTTAACGTGCCTTATGTTAACGTCCAGCCATATTCGGGTTCACCAGCAAATAGCGCCATTTACTTTGCGGTACTCAAGCCAGGGGACACACTCATGGGCCTCAAGTTAGCCATGGGCGGGCACTTAACTCACGGCCACCCAGACGTGACTGCGTCTGGCCGGTTCTACACTTCAGTTCAATACGGAGTCAAGGCAGATGCGCGGATTGATTTTGATGAGGTGCGGGCACTGGCACTCAAGCACCAGCCCAAAATTATTATCGCCGGTAACACCGCGTACCCCTTTGAGTTAGATTTCAAGAAGTTCCGAGAAATTGCCGATGAAGTAGGAGCGTGGCTAATGGCTGATATCTCACACGTGACGGGACTGGTGGTAGCAGGCGAGCATATGTCGCCCGTGCCTTACGTAGACATCATTATGACCACCACTCACAAAACATTCCGTGGTCCCCGAGGCGCCATGATCATGGTGACTGAGCGCGGTATGCAGCGTGATCCAGAGTTAGGAAAAAAGATTGACGCGGCCATAATTCCTGGTCTTCAGGGCGGTCCGCACAATGCCACTACTGCTGGAATCGCAATTGCGGCAGCAGAGGCCATGCGACCAGAGTTCAAGACCTACGCCAAACAGATCCGTAAAAACGCCGACGCTTTGGCAGCCAGACTGCTTGAGCAGGGAATTTCACTAGTGGGCGGTGGCACGCAGACGCACCTAATGGTCCTTGACCTCACCACTTTTGGCCCAGGTTTGGGTATGCAAACGGCTTTTGCACTGGATGTTGCAGGCATGTATGCCAATCGCAACACAGTTCCCACCGAGCCGTCTTCGCCATTTTTCCCATCCGGACTCCGCATTGGCACACCCTTGGTGACATCTCGGGGTATGAAAGAAGCGGAAATGAAGAAAATTGCCGACTGGATGGTGCAAGTGATCAAACACGTGACTAAACAGCAATTACCAGCAGATAAAAAAGCGCGTTCAGCTTACTTCAAACAGTTCAAGGCAGAGGCGGTCAAAGATCCAGTCCTACTTAAAGTTCGGTCTGAAGTTGAAGCTTTGGCTAAGCGCTTCCCGCTTTTTACTTGGTAGGCCGGCGCTCAGCTTCTATCATGATCAAGCCACGAGCTTTATCCAGTGTAACTGGTCTGTCGTCGTGAGTTAAGTTGACGGTAAAAAATGGATCTAACCACTCGAGTAAAGTGACTAATTCTTGGCCACCCACGGGATGAAACTCTATAAACAAGTGGTCTATTTGCGGCAAGAGGTGCCTGCCAGCGGCCAAAGTTACTTGTTCGGCTCCCTCGATATCCATTTTGAGAGCATCAACGTGCAGATCCATTACGTTGACTCCTAAGATTGTGGCCAAGTGAGCAAATACGTCCTCAAGGGAAATGGTGGGAACTGTTAAAAACTCGCTTTTTTGATCTCCAGTCCATGCTCCCTTGTGCATACTAGCGGTGCTCCACCAGCGCTCGGAGGTGCGGTCACGAAACAAATTGATGCTACCGCCACTCGATCCTGTCATGGCCGCTTGAATCAAGGTCACATCTTCAAGACCATTTTGCCAAATGTTTTCCTCAAAAATTGGTCCGGTATCTGGATTTGGCTCAATCGCAATAATTCGCGCATGTGGGTACAATTTTTTAAAGTACAGCGTGGCCAAGCCGATATGTGCACCTGCATCAATAATCACCGGTGTAACGGACTCGGTCTCGAAGTAGTAACAGTCCTGGGTGAAGATTTCCCCCTTGAGTCGGTGGTATTCCTCACTATTGTCAAAAGAAACGGTGAATGGGCCAAGTCTGGCAGTGGAGAAGGGCATATGTTGACCGTATGATACCATTGTCTGACAACTGTGAAAGGATGCTATGACTAGTAACTCACCCACAAGACCAATTGGCGCTCACATTTCAGCAGCCGGTGGTTTGGAAAATGCTGTCATTGGCGCTCACCAATTAGGGGCTAACTGCGTACAGGTATTTTCGGGAAGCCCTCGGGTGTGGGCGCGCAAGCCTTTGGCAGATGTTAAACTAGATAAATATTACTCGGAAAGAGAAAAACTGAGCATATCACCAGTCTTTACTCATTCGCTGTATTTGATAAATTTAGCCTCTGAGAATCCCGAACTTGTCATGAAGTCAGAAGCCGCCCTGCGCTACGATTTAAAGTTTGATGCAGCCATTGGTGGTTCGGGTATTGTGGTGCATTTAGGCAGCCACCAAGGCCGTGGTTGGGAGGCGGTGCGCGAGCAGGTGGCGAGCAGGATTTCGGCCATACTCCAAGACACACCGGCGCAGTCCACTTTTTTGATTGAAAACTCAGCCGGCCAGAACGGCAAGCTCTGTAGCGACTTCGCTGAGATTCGCTGGCTGATGGATCAAGTTCAGTCGCCCCGCCTGGGCTGGTGCTTTGACACCTGCCATGGCTTTGCCGCTGGTCACGCTCTGGACGGAGTGGTGGCAGAGATGGCTGAACTGCAATTACTCGAGAGTCTCAAGTGCATTCACGTCAACGACAGCCGCGACCCCTTTGCCTCTGGGCGCGACCGCCACGCCAATCTGGGTGAGGGCAGTATTCCAACTGAGCAGTTTGAGACATTGTTTAATGATGAGTCCGTT
This sequence comes from uncultured Pseudomonadales bacterium, assembly GCA_964607125.1. GTDB lineage: Bacteria > Patescibacteriota > Microgenomatia > UBA1400 > PJMF01 > CAZSHY01. The sequence continues at coordinate 13,285 of CAZSHY010000031.1, forward strand.
TCCAGTTTACCCTTGGTTTTGGAGGTGCCTGGCGCAGACAAGGCTGGACCAGATGCGCAAAACGTGGCTCGGCTCAAGGTCTTGGCCAGGGTATAATACGGTTCATGATTTTATTTGATGGTTATCAAGTAGCGCAACAGCGCGAGTTGCAGTTGGGACGCCAAG
>CAZSHY010000032.1:0-12227 GCA_964607125.1 uncultured Pseudomonadales bacterium
GGTGCCATTAGGTGTGCTGAGTTGGAGGACATGTTTGATCTCTCAAGAGCCTTTGCTTGGACTGCTGCTCCCCGCGGCACCAAAGTGGCGATTATTTCCAACGCAGGTGGCCCCGCCGTCATTACCAGCGATGCAGTCATGGCTGCTGGACTTAACTTAGCTGAGTTAGACGCGGACACCAAGCGCACTCTCGAAAAACATTTGCCCAGAGCTGCCAGCATCAAAAATCCAATCGATGTGTTGGGTGATGCTTTGGCAGAAAGATATCATGACGCTATCGAAACCGTGCTACAGGCAGACCAAGTTGATGCTCTGATCATTATTCTTACCCCCCAAGTCATGACGCAAATTGCCGAAACCGCCGAAGTCATCGGTCAGTTGTCGCGACAGTATCACAAGCCGATTCTGTGTTCTTTTATGGGCGGAAGTCTGGTGGCCAAGGGTGAAGAGGTGCTCAACCAGTATCAAATTCCCTCATTCCGTTTTCCCGAGCGAGCGGTCAAGGCGTTGGCCACTATGTGGCAATGGTATGACTGGCAACAAAAGGAGCTAAAAGCCGTGGCCGCTGAGGCCGAATCAGAATCAGAATCTGAATCAGACTCAGTCAATGACAAGGCGAGTAGCATCTCCCAGTTGCAGTCAGTGGCCAAACCCCTGCTTAAATCAGCCCGCGCCGCCCAGGCACCTACCCTGGATGGTTTTGCCATGGAACAGTTGTTGACGACAGCTGGGGTGACAATTCCCGCTTCACTGGCCATCCAGTCAGCGGCCCAGGCACACGAATTTGCTGCGCGCGTGGGGTATCCAGTGGTCCTCAAACTCATTGGCGCGCAGCTGCTACATAAAACTGAACACAAGGCTGTATTGACATCAATTAAGAACGAGGCTGAGCTAGATACAGCCCTGAACCAACTTGTGCAAACTCGTCGATCTTTACCCCAGCCGCGTTCAATCACAATTCAAATACAAGAACAGGTCAAGTCAGGACTAGAGCTGCTAGTGGGCATCAAGACAGATCCGCAGTTTGGCCGGGTCATGCTGGTTGGATCTGGTGGACAATTGGCAGAGCTAATGGCTGACCATCAGCTTTTGGTATTGCCCGCCACCGCCGCTGAGTTCCGCGTCGCCCTGACCAGTGCTAAGTTCTACCCGATCCTCCGCGGTTACCGTGGTGGTCGGGAATACTCAATCAAGCAGTTGGTGCAAACTTTGCAGCGATTTGCCGACATCGCTCTGGCAGTGCCAGAGCTAGTTGAGCTGGAAATTAATCCCCTTATTTTGAACGCTTCAGGTATGTATGCGGTAGATGGCAAGGGAGTACTAGCCAGTGTCGAATAGTCGCCGAGCTGATCAACGTAAAATTTTAATCATCGGTGGTGGGTTTGCTGGTGTGGCCTGCGCTCAACGCTTGGCCAAACGGATAAACAACTCAGTTGAGATCACCCTGGTCAGCGCCACGCCTCACTTTGAGTATCATGCAGCCTTATATAGAATTGCTTCCGGCGGTAATCCGCTGGAGGTATGTGTGCCTTTGCGAGAAATTTTTCAACACACCCAGGTGAGAGTTGTTAAAGACACGATAGTGACCGTTGACTTAGAACTGCAGCTAGTCAGGGGCGAATCTGGCTCTCGATATGCATATGATGAACTGATTTTGGCGCTTGGCAGCCAAACCGATTATTTTCAGACTCCCGGCTTGGCTGAGCAAGCTTTTACGCTCAAAAACACTGCCGACGCTTTAAAGCTTAAACGCCACTTTCACACGCTGCTGACAGCCTGCGATTTGACTGATAAACGGCGACAACTGTGCAAAACACACTGTGTGGTCATTGGCGGCGGGCCAACCGGAACTGAGCTGGCGGGCGCATTGGCGGTCTACCTACGGGCCATGGCGCAAAGACATGGGGTAGACAGTTCTATGGTGACCATTGACTTGATTCAATCTGCAGGTCAGCTACTACCTCAGTTGCCCAGAGAGGTAGCTTCCCAGGTGGAGCGAAAACTGCGCAGTCTGGGTGTCAATATTTACTTTAATCGGCGAATTCTCAAGAGTACCGCCCTACGCGCGTCCATTGAAGGTGTAAACATGAGCACCAGTACCATAATTTGGGCGGCGGGAGTCAGAGGACACCAGCTGCTAGCGGAGACGGTCGGTCTGCAGTTATCCCCCAAGGGCAAAGTGCTGGTCACCCCCCACCTGCGAGCCAGGGGTCAGCGCAATGTCTACGTACTTGGCGACTGCGCTCAGACGCCCCAGAGTGGCATGGCTCAAACCGCACTTTATGACGGCAATTTTGTAGCCAACACCATCACCGCCGAGCTAACTGGTCATGTAGCTCCGCGGTACAGTCCACCTCAGCCCTGGAATGCAGTTCCTATTGGTTACGGTTGGGCGGCGGTTACTCGAGGTAACTTCATAGTTTATGGATGGCTAGGCTGGCTGATCCGTCGGTGGCTGGACTTGCACGTTTTTATGAGTATAGTCAAGCCAAAATCCGCCCTCGAGTTATTTTTAAATGGCCGAACTCAAGTTGAGTCATGTGCCATCTGCAGCCAGCTTGCAACAGAGAACAGTGATGCGTATCATGAAACACAACAATCAAATCTGACCCACACATGAACACGACCACAATCCCAGCAATTTACGCATCTACATCTGGGAATACCGAAATTGTGGTAGAAACGATTGCCGAGGTGTGGCAAGGTGCGGGAATTAGCCTGGAACTGCACCGGTCAGAGCAAACTTCGATTGAACTGCTAAATCAGCATGATCTCTTTTTATTGGCCACCTCAACCTGGGAGCATGGCAAGCTTAATCCATTTTTTCGCGTTTTTTTTGAAGCCTTAAAAACACAAAACTGTTCAGGTAAAAAAGCGATTTTTGTGGGACTGGGGGACACTCGCTACGAGCCAGTTTTATTTTGCGGCGGTCTTGATTTGCTCAGAGAGCGTTGGTTGGCTCAGGGGGGTCAGGAGTTGGGTCAATCTTTGCTAATAGATGGTGATCCATACCCTCAGCTAACCACGACTGTGATGGCCTGGGCCAATGATACTCTGGCATTACTGGGTCAAACTAATTCATAGCTATGCAACCAAATTTGCACCGATATACCATCAAAGTCACAGGCGAGTCAGGCCAAGGCATTAATTCTTTTGGTGAAATTGTGACCCGGGCAGCTAAAGAGGCGGGTTGGTTTAGTTTTGGTTACCGAGAGTATCCTTCTTTGATCCGAGGTGGATTTGCCAGTCATCAGGTGGATTTGTCTGATGGTCCCATCGCCTCACCTTCGCGCGACTGCAACTTGCTCATCTGTCTGAGCCGGGTGGCCTTTCATGAGTACTTAGGTTCGGTAAGACTGGGTGGGTTTGTACTCTTCACGGTAGCTCAGATGGACATTTCTGAAACTGAGCAAGCCCTAATTGATGAACGTCAGCTAACAGTTTGGTACGTACCAGCAAGCGCTCTGGCTAAGCAAGCCGGCGGCACAGGACTCATGGCCAACACTATTATGCTGGGTGTGGTTTGGCAGCTGTTGAACCAGGAGTTGCCCATACTTGAGGCGGTGGTTAAAGCGGAATTTGCCAACAAACCCAACTTGATTGCCCCTAACATAGCTTGTCTGGAATTGGGCTTTGTACACCAACTGCAAACTGCTACCAAACCCAATCATGGCTTAGCCAAAAGTCCAACACCTCAGCATGACATGCTCCTGACGGGCAACCATGCCCTAACGCTAGGTGCGATAGCTGCTGGCGTGAGAGCTTACTACGCATACCCCATGACTCCAAGTAGCTCAATTCTTACCTTCATGACCGACTATTACCATAAAACTGGCATTCTGGTAAAACAACTCGAGGATGAGATTACTGTGGCACAGATGGCACTTGGCTCATTCTTCGCGGGGACGCGGGCGCTGGTAGCTACATCGGGCGGAGGCTTTGATTTAATGACAGAGACCATCTCGCTTTCGGGAATGACCGAGACGCCCTTTGTGTGTATTTTGGCTCAAAGGCCGGGTCCAGCTACAGGTTTGCCTACCTGGACATCCAGCAGTGATTTGAATGTGGCGGTCTACGCTGGCCACGGTGAGTTTAGCCGATGTGTGCTGGCCGCCAGTGATGTAGCATCTTGCTATACCTTGATTCAACATGCTTTCAACTTAGCCGAGAAGCACCAACTACCGGTAATTGTGCTGACAGATAAAGAAATTGCCGAATCTCTCTACCAGGTTACGGATCTGCCCAAGGATTTGCCAATAGAACGGCATTTGGTCCCGACAGACCAACTGCAGACCGTGCAGCCAAGTGATCGGTTTAGTGACGCTGGCGCCGGAACAGGTTTGAGGTGGTTGCCAGGTCAATCAGATGCGACATATTTGGCCAACAGCGATGAACATCTTGCAGACGGCTCGATGACCGAAGCGGCTCAAGCCTCAAAAACCATGTACGACAAGCGCTTGCGCAAGTTGGCCGCGCTCAAGGCAGAACTGCCCCCACCGGTTAAGTTTGGCCCAGATCAAGCAAAAATAGGCTTGGTAGGTTGGGGCAGTGTCAAATCTTCAGTGCTAGACGCCATAAATATTTGGAATACAGACCACCCGAAATCAAGTGTTTCATATCTGCATTATGAGTACATCTACCCGCTCAAATTTGAGACGTTTATAGACTACTCAAAAACTGTAGGCAGAGTTGTTTTGATAGAGCAAAATGCGCTCGGCCAACTTGGAGGCTTAATTACTCAGGAGTCCGGTTATATTTTTAATCAAAAATTACTCAAGTATGATGGCAGACCGTTTTTTATAGAAGATTTGTTGGATTTTATTGCAAAGGAATTTAACTAACATGCCTTGCCAGTCGTGCGCCCACACCACTCCTACAGTTCATGATTATTATTCAAGTTATACTTATAACTGGTGTACTAACTGTGGAAATTATGGCATACATGCCGCGGTCAAGCGCGCGCTGGTGAATGCGCAAGTATCGCCGTGTCAGGCTTTGCTTTGTTTTGATATTGGTTGCAATGGCAATGGCGCGGATAAAATTGAAGGCTACCGGTTTCATGGGTTGCATGGCAGAATTATTTCTTTTGCCTGTGGCGCAGCCTGTGCCAATTCTGAATTGACCGTGATGGCCTTCGCAGGTGATGGGGCAACTTTTGGCGAAGGCATTGGTCACCTGGTTCACGCTATTCGCGGCAACTATAAAATGACACTGGTTTTTCATAACAATTTCAACTATGGCCTGACTCAAGGCCAGGCATCTCCCACCACCAGGCCTGGCATGCACAGAACCGCTGCTCCAGATGGCATTACCTCTGATCCTGTACACCCTGCCAGATTTGTTTTATCTCTAGGTGCTAGTTTTGTAGCTAGAAGTTTCTCAGGCGACGTCAAGCATATGACAAAAACACTGGGGGCCGCACTTGCCCATCCTGGATTTAGCTTTGTGGAAATTTTACAAAGTTGTCCCAGCTATAACCGCGAAACTCCGCATGAGTGGTACCAAGAGAGAGTCTACGATGTAAGTTCTAGACAGGATTACAACGCCGGCAATCGGGCCGAAGCGCTGGCTGCAGCGGAAGACTTGCAGGACCATCTGGCATTGGGCGTACTTTACCAAGATTCAAACAGTCTGCCTTTTATGAAGCGTCAGGCTAATCGACTCAACGTAACTACTCAGTTGGTGGATGAAGTTCAGCCGTTTGATGTCACAGAACTAAAAAACTCTTTCCGATAATATTTAAGTTTATTTTGTCCATAAAACCAAACCGCTCGCGGTTGCGAGCGGCTCTGGTAATTTACTAAATTAGTTTACGTTTGGTCCTATGGACATGTACAAACACCGCCAGGACAGTTATTGGGGTTCACACATATGCCGAATGTGGTCATCGGTGGGTTACCCTGTGTGTGGTCGCACACATATGGTGGGGCACACAACATGCTGAACTGCTCAGCACAACCTTGGCCACACTGCATCAGGGGTGAACCTGACGGAGATGGTGAGGGAGAGGGCAGGCATGATCCGGTGAGCATTGATACCTGATTGGACAGCGGCCCACTGTTGGATGCTGAGATACCCCGCACTTTGTATTTGTATGTTGTCGAGGTGGCAACGGCTGAATCAGTATAGGTCAGAGTTGGACTATTGACTGTAGCTAGTACGGGCGTCGTCAATGTAACCTCACAAGTGCTGCCAGTACAGCGTCGGATTTGATATTGAGTTGCCCCAGTCACCGAAGTCCAGCTCAAAAGGTTCCTGGTGGGAGTGCACAACGTTGATACGCCGGTCAGAGTTGTGCTTGGCAACGGTGTGGGCGAGGGTGACGGCGAGGGCGCCACTGGACAGTTGGTACCACCTGCGCCAGGGATCTCTCTGTTCTTGTACATCATTTCCCACCAATCTGGCATAGCTGAGTTATCCAGCTTGCAGTAGGTGTTGGTTTTGTTGGGGAAGTGTTGCATCCACCAGAGATGGTACTTTTCTTGCCAGCAGCTCCAGTTCCAGCAGTCCACATTGGGTGATGCTGGCACGTAAGTATGCTGCGGGTTCCACGTAGTCCGATCTGAGGTGCAGTCTGATCTGGTCTTGTAGTTAGCGTTTTGAGCTAACTCATTGTAGTAACTTCCCCATCCCCAAGAATGAGCATTAGGTGGGAAGTCTACATTGCCACATGAACGAGGTGGGGTCCAGGGCAGAGGCGTGGGCGAAGGAAAGAAAACACCATAACCAAAGGTTCGGTCAAAAGCAATCATGTCATTAAATCCATCATCGCCGTACCAGCCAGAGGTACCGTAGGTTGGGTTATTATCCAGGAAGTAGGCGGCGGTATATTGAAATCTGGTGGCAAAGTTATACATAATTCTATTCAAACTTGGCCTAAGGTTATTGACCTCGTTTTGGGGCCACCACGGACCCGGTCTCGGTTCGGCGGTAGTGTAAAAATAAGGAATAGCTGTTAGATGAAAGGCAGTCGGACAAACGGTGCCTGTATTTGGAATGACCAAAGTTGGGCCAATCGGAAATGCCCGATTATCTTGTGGAGGATTCATGTGGTCATAAACTTGACCAGCCATGATGCTTTTCTTGAATGAGTAAGCTGTATTTTGTTCGTTGTGTACCAACCAAACTTCATCAATCAGGTCTTGTGCCACTAGCTGACAGATGCTCTGGCCAGGAACAGGGGTGAAGGTATATGAACGGCCAGCCACAGTTACGGGTCCAGTCGATGTAATAATAGTGTAATAGTCTACATCTGTCCCGTTGGTGGTTGGGGGAATAGCTGGGTTTTCGATTGTATTGGTAAATTGGACTCGATTATATGGGAACTGAATATTGACTCTGGCCACATCGCCGGCAATCGGGTCCCACCCACCGAAAATGCTACCTCGCTCCAGCAGATGTTCAACCCAGGGAATGAGTTCATCATTAGTTAAGTGATAAGGGCTTGGCGGAACGGGTTCGTCGCGACCACCCCAGGCTATTACCAAAGCCTTGGCAACAATTGCGTCGGGGGCCATAGGTGGCGCACCGGGGTCAACTTGAGGGTTGGCTGGTGTGGGCGTGCCAAATTGGCGCTTTTCTTTTTCTTGATTTTCAACCACTGGCTGGACGCCGGAAGCTTGCTGTCTGACTTCTTGATTAAGACTCACTGACCAAACGGAAAGTCCTAAGCCAACTGTCACTAAAGCAGCCACTAAGAAACCAAATAAGGTTCGTTTTAGGCTGACAGAACTGCGAGTGGCAGTGGGTGGAGATTGGCTGTCTGGTGTGGTGGAAAAGTGAGCGGGTTGTTTATCTAATTCTGCTCGATTATCTGACTGATCTGGGGAGGAGAAAAATGTATCCATAGCTCATAATGCTATAAAAAAAGAGGGCTGTCAACGCGTGAAATTGACATATGGCAAAGAATTCAAGTTGGCTTATAAGCGCAGTTGGTCAACATTTAATTTTTAAACCTGATACAATATACTATAAGCCCTAAGTGATCTTGTCACTCAATCTGGCTAGGTTTTTTCCGAAAAATGTCACACGAAAAGATCGACTTTCAAGAACCCTTGAGAGTATTTTTTGACAACCCAGAAAGCAACTATGCAACCTCACCAATTTGATGTGCTACTAGTTTACTCGGATTCTTTCGCTGAGAGCGCTGCCTCAATTGACCCGTTGGTGACCGTGCCGTTTGGCCCGCGGTCAAAAAGTCAGAACTACAATGAAGTGTATGGATACTTTCTATCAGTAGCCAAGTTGTGTGGATTGAGCATAGCCTTTACTTCCTCAGCCGACGTGACTGGTGCAGGCAGCTGCGGCAGTTATTGGTCATTTGTGTTGGGCCAATGGAAAAAAATACTCCAGCCTGCATTTGCCAATCAGATTTTCGACAAACTTTCACCCACCAGCTCAAAACTCAGACAACAACGAGCCCTGCTTTTTTCCGAGCCAGATATTGCTCCATTCAATAACCCCAAGGTGCACGCGCTGTTTTTGGACAAACTGAAAACCTATAAATCATTCCCGACTCTAGCCATTCCCACGGTATTGGTGAAATCAAATACCCCCTCGGGCATAGAGCTGGCGGTAGCAGAGCTCCACGAACTGGTCGAGCAGCACCCTCACTCAGCCGATTTTACCAGTGAGCTAATTATGAAAGATAGACTTGGCGCTGGTGGCAAAAGTATTTACAAGTTTGCTCCAGACCAACTGCCAGAAATGGCCACCACCCTCCAGACGGAGAGCCAGAAGTCCTTTGTCTTACAGCCGTTTCTTAAGTTTGACCAAGGTTACCAGGATGAGGGTGAGTACGTCTTGGCCGATATCAGGCTGATTTACCTGGGTGGCAGTATCACGCAAGCATACGTGCGGATTGCCCAAGGCGACGCTTTTCTGTGTAACGAACACCAGGGTGGCTTGCTAAAATTCCTGGAGATTGATGAAATTCCCGCTGCGGTACTGGCAGGCGCGACCGCCATTCTCCAATCAATGGACCAAAGCAGCTCGCTATTTGCCTTAGACTTCGTACTGAGTAATGCGGGCAATGCCTACTTTTTGGAAGGCAACACCGGCCCAGGTCTAGACTGGAACCCCAAGCTGGCGGGCAACATCGTCAAATCAAAAGAATTTATTTGGACAATTGTGGCGGAGTTGTGCCGGATGGTAGGGCGACCAACGTTGGCTCCCATTGTAGTTTAAAGTGAGTGACTTGCTAGTTCCTTACGAGCGCCTGAGCCAATGAACCGGTAGTAGAGCAGTTTAGCCACTTCAGTGCACACGAAGTAGCAGCCGACTATGGCAAAGATCAGCAGTAGGTGCGCCTGAGATGGAGGAGTAAATTTAAAGACTTCCTGTCCGATTTTGGTGAAAGGTATCACGACCGTGGCGATAGCCGCCGCAGATGTAAGTAGGGCCACTAGCAAGGGAGGTCGATGGGCTCTGAAAAATGCAAACCGGGTCCGCAATGAGTACAAAAGTGCTAGTTCTGTCAGAATGCTAGCTATAAACCAGTTGGTTTGCAGGACAGCAGGAGAAATTCGGTAGAACAAGCCAAAGTACACAAAATCAAAAACTGTACTTACCATACCTAGCAAGGTAGCTATCAAGGCAAAATCTTTCAAATTATAACTCTCAGGTTCTCGGACCTCCTCGGCATCCACGGTATCAGTAGCAATGGCCACGAGGGGGAAGTCTGAAAGCAAATTTACCAGCAAAATCTGGATGGGTAACATCGGTAAAAAATCGATAAAAAGCGAGGCAATGGCTACTGCATAAAAATTGCCAAAGTTGGACGCCAGGGTAATTTTTACATATTTAATAGTATTGGCAAATACTTCTCTTCCTTCTTGAATACCGTCAATAATGACGCGCAAACTGGGGTTGAGCAGAATGACATCGGCGGCTTCCCTGGCAATGTCACTAGCCCCATGCACTACGAGCGCTACATTGGCAGTTTTAAGAGCCGGCGCATCATTGATTCCTTCTCCTAGAAATCCCACCTCAAACTCATGTTGAAGAATGGCAATTAACTGGTGCTTTTCGTGTGGCGAGAATCGCGCAAACACCGACGCAGTTCGCGCAACTTGCCGTTGTTTTGTGAGTGGAAGGGCAAAAAAATCTGCAGATGTTACTACGTCTTGAGGTGATTGCACTAATTTGATTTCATGAGCAACACATCCAGCTACAATCGGGCTATCTCCGGTTACTATCTTGATAGCCACCCCTAGTTTCTGAGCTTTCTGTACCGCTTGATATGCAGATTTTTTAAGAGGGTCAGAAAAGGCAATAGCGCCGGCAATCGTCAGGTGGTGTTCTTCCGCCGTTTTTGTGTACATACCTCTGGCTGCCATACGTCGACTGCCCACGACCATGACTCTTCTGCCCTGGTTTTCCTGAATTTTTATCCATTCAAGTAGCTTCATATGCCGATGAGAATCAGCGTTTGAAATTAAGGCTGGCGCTGCCCCGCGGACAATTAGTAGACCCGCTCCTTTATCTGCAGTCAGCACGCTATTACGCCTGCGCTCTGGGTCAAAAGGTAGTTCGTGGAGAACTGAAGTCTGAGGTAAGTGGATCTGCGATGGTAGTGATTTTTCAAGCGCCACATCAAACGGGTCTTTATGATGCGCATGCTGGCTAATTGCTCGATTAGCTAAACTGAGCACAGTTGTTTCGTCGCCAAAAGTCTCAACTACGGTAAGTGCATTTTGGGTAATTGTGCCTGTTTTGTCAGTACATAACACCTGTATGCCTCCCAAATCCTCGATGGCTGAGAGACGTTTGACGATAACTTTGTGCTGTGACAAACGCACGGCGCCTCGTGACAGCGAAAAGGTAATCACCAGCGGGAGTGCCTCAGGAATAACAGCGGTCGCTAGGGCTATAGAAAAAATGAGCAGGTCGCCAAAGTTAGTGGCGCTACCGCGAATCGCCGTGTTCGCGACAAACACAATTACGAGAGTCAATGCTACAAGTCGCAGCACAAACGTACTAAAGGAACTCATGCCCTTTTCAAAACTACTAACTTGATGGGTTTCAGTTGTGAGTTGGGCAATCGTGCCAATATACGCATTTGCCCCTGTAGCAACCACGACTCCAATCCCACTGCCATTGGCTACACTCGTACCAGAAAATGCAACTGTTGCGGCTTGATGAATAGCAGTGCCCTCAATATTACGAGCTGAGCTAGATTTAATTGTAGGTTTGGACTCACCCGTCAGAACTGATTCATTTATGTGTAAGTTTGTAGTTTGAATTAATCTTAGGTCAGCAGGCACTATGTCGCCTGGTTGCAGTTGTATGCAATCGCCCGGAACAACTTCGCTAACCGCCACCAACTGTGTCATACCATCTCGTATTACTGTGGCATGGGCAGCAGTGTATTGCTTAAGTACTTTGATAGCTTGCTCTGAATGAAATTCTTGGAAAAAACCCAAACTGGCGTTTATGAAAACGAACATTAGTATCATGACAGAGTCAATGTACTCACCTAAAATGAGCGCTAAAGCCGCCGCCGCCAACAGCAAGAAAATGAACGGTGACTTAAACTGACGCGCCAAAATTTGATTCCATGTTACAGATTGAGAGCGAAGGGTATTGGGCCCGACAGAGGATAGTCTGGCGACAGCTTCTTTGGCACTGAGGCCTGTCGATGTGGTGCCCAATTTGAATAGGGATTCTTCTGGACTTATACGTAAAAATGCTTGGTATGCTAGGGCAACTTCTTGCATACACTCACTCTAGACTAACGCAGGATGGTTTTCAATCACTCTAATAGAAGCGTACAATGGTGGTAATATGAAACACCATTTTCTCTCTCAATACATTGCCGTGTTAGCTATTTTTTTGGCGATTGATTCACTTTGGCTGTTGGTAGTGGCCCCGGGTTTTTATGCGACACATTTGGGTTGGTTAATGAGTAAATCACCTAATTTGTTAGCAGCGCTGGCATTTTACTTGTTATACGTGGTGGGAATAATCATGCTGCCTTTGGCTAGGGCAGTCCAAGAGCAGTCGTATGCTTCAGCAATTCGATATGGTGGGGTATTTGGACTTTGCGCCTATGCCACCTATGACCTGACCAACATGGCCACTATAGATAATTGGCCAGCAATTGTGACACTTGTAGATTTGGCCTGGGGCACAATTTTGACGGCTCTGACCACAGTGATTGCGTACCACTTTGTGGGCAAACAGGCGGCTGTTAAGTCATTGGCTAAGCGTCCTAAGGCATGATTTTT
>CAZSHY010000033.1:0-5527 GCA_964607125.1 uncultured Pseudomonadales bacterium
TAGAGCGACAGCCTTTTAAGCTGTGCGTCCCGGGTTCGAGTCCCGGCGGACTCACTGGTTTTAGAGTGTTATTGAAATAAAGATTAAGGAGGAAGTATTATGATAGGACCTACAACTGCCAAAGAAACAGGGGTGAGCATAGACTTTGCAACCTTCCAAGGTGCTAACGGCGATCCCATTGAACCCTCTTATTTTGGAAGCGATATGAAAGATTACAGCCAATATTTGTCCGTGCATAATCTAGACAGAAGTCAGCTGTCTTATGAAGATTTTGTGAAAAGAATGCAAGAGGAGTCAAAGCTCCATCCGAGATTCATTTCTTATTATTAATAAAAAGTATCTTTAGTAATTAAACGCGTTTTTGCATCTTGATATCTATTCGTGAACGCGGTTGATACTTGTCCCTTTTGCAATTTGACTTCTATTCCGTATAGTTCTGTTGTATTACTTAAAACAATATCCACCTCTGTCCCGGTTTTTAATCGCCAGTAATTTAATTTAAAATCTAGTTGCTGATACGCAATTATTTTCTGTAATTCGGAAACGATAAAATTTTCAAACAGTGCTCCCATGTCTGGCCGCAAGCTGCTTGTGTCAAAGTTGTCGATGATGGCATTTCTTAACCCCAAGTCATGAAAGAATATCTTGGGTGTTTTGCCAATTTCATCTCTTTTATTTCTAGAGTACGGATACACTCTAAATAAAATATAGCTCTGCTCAAAAATGGTAATGTATTTTTCTACCGTGCGTCTGTCCAGCGAGAGCTTGCTGCTTATTTCAGAGTAGTTGACGAGATTACCAATCTGATATGCAAGCAACTTGAGTAATTCTTTAGCTTTTGATCTATTCTCAATAAGGTCAAGTTCAACTATGTCTTTAAAAATTGTACTATCAGCAAGCTCCAACAAATAGTTCCTAGGATCAGCCATATCAATTTGTTCTGGATATAAACCATAGGCCAGCACGTGCTCTAGTATATCTGCTGGCGAAAAAAGTCTAACTACGGTTTTTTCTCCATTCAAAGCTTTCTCGAGAACAGCATAGTTAAGTTCGCTATCTATCCCTTTTTGAACAAGGTATTCGGAAAATGTAAGGGGATACAACTTGTACTCAATTTTTCTGCCGGCCATGCTTTCAGATGACCTATTTTTTATATGCAATGCAGAGGAGCCAGTAACGATAAGTTGTACATGTGGAACCTGATCATAGATAATTTTAACCGCTCTGCCAGGATCAGAGAGTAAGTGCAGTTCATCAATTACAACTTGCTTGCTTTGGCCTAGTATTTGTAAGTACGTATGAATGTCGTACGTTTCTAGCACCTTCTTAGTTTGTTCATTATCCACCAACAGATAGGTTGCCTCCGGGAAGATCCTATTAAGAATGGTGGTTTTTCCTGTTTGTCTGGCACCCAATAACACAATTGCTTGTTTATAGGTATCAAAGTGGGTTTGCAAGGTTTTTTGTAGGTGCCGAGTGCGATTCATACACTAATTTTACATAGTAATGTACAAAAAGTCAATACTTTATGTACATTTTGATATGTTTGACTTGAAAATGTCTTTACTCCTAGTTAGATATCTAGCTTAGGAGCAATGATTGCACCACCTACAAAACTCAAGCCCAAGCTCTTGGGATGATGACGCGCTTGAAATATACTCTCAATCAGGTGTTCCACCTGTGATCCACCGGACTCACTTTATTTGACATTTATATTCTTTTTAAGAACTACCCAAAAATTTGAGGCAATAAAATCCTTTCCCAACTTGCGAGCGGGTTTTTGAATCTTCTTCAGAGCTACTATCTGGAAATCTTTATAGAATTCTCTCAACTCAGCGTCATCGTAGTTTTTTTGAAACTTGTTATTAGTTGGCCAAACACTACTGTTTTGCTCTTTTCCTGGGTTTGATTTCATTAGTTCACCCTCAATTTCATCGTCATTTGAAACTACTACTATCAGCGTAGCCACCTGGCTTAAGAGTGCGCAGCAGTTCACTGCGATATTTTAACCTCCCAGCCCTTGACTCAACATCAATCGAAGCAAAACAATCTATCGCGACATCAAACACGTTGTCAGAAAATGGCCACACGTCATCGATCGGCTTGCATACCGCGTGTAAGCTGGATTCAAGTTTTTCTTTTTTGGCGATTAGGCTAATAAAATCTACTGCCTGCTGCACATAGTCTAGGGCATAAACCTCAAAACCTTGCTTAGCTAGATAAATAGCATTTCTACCTTTGCCAGCACCGAGATCAATAAGTTTGCCATTTTTGATATTTTGATCGTGTAAAAACTCAAGAAACTTGACCACCTTGGATGATGGTTTTAGGACTGAAAGATGTGACATTTCCGAGGGAAGTGCGGCGGCAGTTTTGTGTTCTTCTATCCAAATACTTTGTTGTTGTCTCATTGATTTGAAAGAGTACCAAAATCAATGATCAATTTCAATATCATAAAGACTCCATTGGATTTAGCTTGGCGCGGTCAAGGTTGATTTCTAATCACACAACCTGATTTGATATATACTCCGCCGCAGTGTGCCGCGCCGCTTCGTATATATCCTCTAAAGTTGGATAGTGATCTAAGTCTGCTCGAATTTCTGACTCCTTTGACTGTGCAGCTTGTATGCTACTTTGCACATAAGCCATGCCGTTGCCATGAGGAAAAAATTCCGTCACAAAGTTACAGAAAACTAGGACTAATTTTTCACTCACTGCTTCTGTTTGCAGGTTTTTTTCAAAAACCACTCTGGCTGCATTTTTCAAAAACAAATTCCACCTCAAGTCTTCTGGCCCCCGAGGATTACGACGCCTGTGGTTATTCATCGCCGACAGAGCAATAACTTTTTCATATAAACCATTCAAAGCCTGCCCATATCTTTCCTGCTCGTCTTCAATGGTCGCGCATACTTTGGACAATGACAGTTCAAATTTATCAAAGAAGCAACTCTGCCTGTACTCAAGTATTAGGTCATCATGTTCCCCTGACTCTATCAGCCCGTGATATGTTTGAATCATGGAGTACGCCTCTGTCATCTCCTCAGTTCCAGGCAAGCCCAAAACCAATTTGCTGACAAACCCATGCAAACTACTCAAAATAACGACAAGATCAGGCAATAATTTTGACTCCTTTTGACTAAGGGCCAAATCTAGTTCCTCACTTGTGTAAAAAGAAAAACGCTCTTTCATTCCCGGCATTTTAACATTCTTGCTTCAGATTACTTTATTACCGATTCGATCAACCTTATCTCTTGGCAAACATCTTCGCCAACTCAGCCAACACCAACGCGCCTTGTTCCGCATCGGGCGTGTGTGAATCAGAAAAATACTGGCCAATTATTTCTAGTGCCCGCTGCAGTTGACCCTCAACTAATGCATTGAGTAACGCAAAGCCACCATTGGTTTGTGGGTCCGCCTTCAGTACTTCCAGGTTTGGGCCGAATGCCAGCTCTAAGTCGTGAATTTCCCCAGCGGTGTGTTGGCCTTGCCCAAGTTCCTGAGCCTCTTCCATGTCTTCGACCATGCGCGAGTTAAACAAGGCCTCGTCTGTGGCACCTTCCATCCCAAACGACCACCTAACAAAAAATAATCAGTGGCACTTCTTGACATTAATCAACTTTATTGAAATACTTTTTTTACATTTAACTACCATATGGAATCTAGTTCTCCTACAAGTTTATCCTCAGAAGGAGCTGGCATTAAACCAGCTCCTGCGCGTTCAAGATTTGCGCCAAAAAAATTGCATTTTCTGATCATATTCGTTTTGCTTATGGTAGTAGGTCTTGCCAGTGCGTTAATTCTGATAAGATCTAGTCAAGACGTCAGGCAGCAAGCTGCTTCAAAAAATCCTCCCACTCTAAACAAAACAACTTCCTTTAATCGAGACACCATGACTGTCAAAGTGCAGGTAGTTATTTACGACCCAATCCTAGAATTACAAGGTGGAGTCAGATTACATGAAGCGCGTGGTTGGCAAAACCCAGAGGTTCTTTCAGCACAATTTGCTGACGAACTTAATCAAAGTTCTCATGGCAGAATCACTTATCAAATTGTTGAAACAACTGTCAGGGACGAATGGCCACTGCATGCTTCTGGTCAGCGATATACCGATCTAACATATCAAACTCCTCCTCCAGATGATCCATTTGGCCCTGTAAATTACCTTGCTGTGATCGCAGATAATCAAATAGAGCAAAAAGTTAACGCCGGATTAGTGGATGAGGTATGGCTATGGGGCGCGCCTAACTTTGCTTTTGCCGAGGCAGCCATGGCGGGTGAAGGAGCATTTTGGCTGAATGGCTCTGTGATTGAAGGAGTAAATTCAAAAGGATTTGCCATCATGGGCTTAAACTATGAGCGAAATGTTGGTCTCGCCATGCATTCGTATGGACATAGGGCTGAGAGCACCATGGCCAGAATGTATGGAGACTGGGATAACGCCCCCACAAATGACTGGAGTGCCTTTAGTCTAGTTGACCATATTGCTTCAGATTACGAATTCTCGGGTTGCGGCAACGATCACTTTCCAGCCAATGGTACAGATGACTTTGACTACGATAATCCCAACCCTGTGAGCTCGTACTGTGATAGTTTCAACAACTTCCCCAACTATGATATTAATGACAGGCAAACCATTACATGTACCGCCTGGAATCCAAATTGCGGCGTGCCAGGAACAGACTCTCAGACAGCTTACTTTCGATGGTGGTTTGGACACATGCCCCATGTTGCAGGCATAAAAAATGGATACCTTAATAATTGGTGGAGATATCTAGGTGATCCATATCAGTACCGAACCAGAGCTGTATACATTCCTCACGTTTTTTCATCAGAGCATACGGAAAATAATGCTAATCTGTGGACGTGCGAAGCGCTAAACTCCACCGCTTCTTGCTCCAATGATGCAACCCATGTGACCCATGGTCAAAGCTCTATTCGTTTTGATTCAATGGGACTTGATGACAGCTCGTTAAAGTACCCAGCTGTGGGTAACGCCAACCTAAACCTCTCAAATTACCAAAAACTAAGTATGAACGTTTATTCTCTAAATGAGAATGATGGTGGATTTCAAGGAGAAGTGCCTCTTGTATATTTACGAAATGATAACGGCAGCTATATAAAAATATCTCCTGTCAGTGGCGGTGTACTCAATGATTCAATAAATTCATGGAAAACCATTTCAATTCCGATAGATGGAGACGAGAACTGGACCAGTACCAGTTCTGGCACACCCAATTTAAACGACATTGATCAAATTGAAATCCACCTGGATACTTACGGTGCGGGGATTACTGTTTTCTTTGACGGAGTGAGGTTTTCTAAAGAATCAGATACTGACTCACAAGCGCCAAGTGTGATAATTTCGAACCCAACGCCAGGTGCCAACCTCAGTGGCACAGTAAGCATTTCTGTAGAGGCGCAGGATGAATCAACTCTGGTTCACGGAACAGAACTTTATGTTGATGGCCAACCCGCACTTTCCGACACAGTTTGGCCATACATTTTCCACTGGGATGCCAACACGGTG
>CAZSHY010000033.1:5537-12108 GCA_964607125.1 uncultured Pseudomonadales bacterium
GATCTATTTGGAAATGAAGCCACCTCGCCAGGCATCAACGTGGTCACATCTGCCTCTCCATGTCTTCCTCCCAATTTAACTGTCAACCGCACTTGCAGTGGCGAAACCATGAACGCCACATGGTCTTGGTCTACAGCACCTTATCAAGCCACCTACAGACTTCAAGTTGATGATGCTAGTAACTTCAGCTCGCCGCTTTTTAACGGACTGGCAACGTCGCCAAAAGCTCTCAACCAAATTGTAAATCGCCAGCACTCGGGCAGAATTCGCGTTGAGAGTAAGACTGGAAGCTACTGTCAAGCTCCTGGAACCTGGTCAAGTCCCAACATAACTCCGACCTGTGTAAATCCACCCCCGTCACCTGCTCCTGATTCCTGTCAATGCATCCAAGGCAAAGTGACTGTAAACAACTGCGTCAATGGGTCTACACCCTCATGCTCTGGATTTAGCAAATGTCAGTGTATTTCAAACAACTGATATTTTCTCTCATCCTGCTACAATATTCTCGTGCCTGACCTTCTACACCTGCTCGCTTTTTCCGTGGTCATCATCGCCCCAATCGTGATCTTGGTTGACCTGATTTTCCTGATTCCCACCATTCATGGGGCTATTTACTACCCGAGTACAGACGATCAAATCAAAACTATGCTTCAACTGGCTCGCATCCGTAGGGGAGAGCGGGCAGTCGATATTGGGTCTGGTGATGGTCGGATTGTGCGAGCACTGGCCAAAGCTGGAGCAGACGCCCATGGATACGAGCTCAATCTACTTTTAGTCATCTGGTCCTGGTGGCGCGGTTTGTCTCTGTCACCCAAGCTGCGCGGCAAGCATCACTGGGCAAATCTCTGGTTCACCAGTTTTGCCAAGTATGATGTAGTTATTCTCTTTGGCATGACCTACATCATGAAAGACTTGGAAACTAAGCTGCTAGCAGAACTTCAACCAGGCGCTCAAGTCGTAAGCAATAGTTTCCCCTTTCCCAATTGGAAACCCACCAAGCGCATCGGCAGAATCTACCTGTACACCAAGTCAACTTAGTGTTTTAAGGTCAATTCAATTCTCCCTTGTATCTCAAGCGCTCAACTTGCTATAATGAGAATCTGCCATGCTAAACACGCACAAACTGCTTTACATCCTCCCAGACCTCGCGTATGTGGCAGAGTTGTTGCCTGCCAAGAAACCAAACACCTTTGCTATTCAGTCCTTCCGTCAAATTAACGGGCAATTTTTGGATGACAATGAATTCATCGCCACCAATGTACTCAAACTTTTTTCCAAGTTAGATGCAGACGAATATCACTTAATATTACCTGACTTCTTGTTTACAAATACCATAGTCTCAATTAAAGAAACAGGTGATGCGCGAGTCAAAAAGTACCTCAAGGATCACCTCTTACCAGACCTATCCCTTGACACCAATAGTCACGAAATTGAAACATTCATATTAACTGAGTTCAAGGGAGAATCTAAGGTTCAACTTTCCGCCATAGAAAAGTCTGTCCTCACCCCGCTCAGAGTCGGAGCGCATCGTGCTCAAGTAAAAATCTCAGCCATCTCTCCTGTGAGTTGGGCCATCAAATCTGTCGTCTCTTTGGAGCCTTCCATCAGCATTCTCCAAATTGGAGACACTCTATACAGCGCACTTCAGTACATTGGTTTGGATCAAACCACTCAAGCACCTGTGGCCGAGATTGAAGCCATTGCTGAAACAATCAAGACGCTCAAGGGTGCCGAACCCAACATTCAGACCATTTACCTGCTTTCCAATACACTGGTAGAACAGCGCCTCAAAGAACTGGTGAGTGACACTCTTCCCATCCAGCAGCTCAACTCGCTGCGCGAAGATGAAGCTCAAATGCCGTCTTATGTCAAAGATATTATTGAATTCTCAATGCGGACTTTGTCGCTGACAGATTACCAAGTACCCAACTTCTCACTCGGCAAACCTACGCCAACCGAACTAGACTCATTTGATCAGTCCCAGCCAGCTGCTACTGAAGAAACAGAGGCATCCCCTGAACCAGATCTTGACGATTCATCAGAAGAGACGGAAGAAGTTGCTCCAGCTGAGCTAGCTCCAACCGAGCCAGATGTAGCAGCACAGCCAGAAGCGACACCAGAATTGGAGCTGACCAGCACCATTGATGCGCTTGAGTCCATTAACGAAACCACTCTAGAGACAAAACTTGATTTAGACACCGAGGACACTCCAGAAACAGATGCTCTAGTTGAAGCTGACACTGAAAAGAATACCGACGACGTAGTTGATGCTGAAGATGAAGTAGACACCGATGAGGTAGATTTAAGTCGGTTTGTTGCCGGTGGCCATGCAGTCTCCACTCAAGCGCCAACTGATCAAACAACCCATAAATCGGCTGACCACAGTCAAACCCCAAGCAATTCCGATCATTCTAAAGAATCTCAAATCGCTAAACCCCAAACGCCTAAGCATGTAATAAAAAATTCCTCAGGAGTCGCGCCTATGCTCAAAATGGTTTTCATTACCCTTGCAGTTTTTGCTGTTACAGTAGCCGTCGGCATTGGAGTCGGATTAGGATTGCTGCAATTGAGTAGCAAAAATAATGCCCAAACTTCCCCAGTTGTCGTAACCCAGCCAAGTCCGCTGCCAACCTCAAGTCCAGTGCCGTCAATGTCACCCAAACCCGCATTGGATAAAACAGCAGTCTCTATCCTCATAGTCAACGCTACCACCAAAGCCGGTTACGCTGGAACTATTAAAACGCTCCTTGAAAAAGATGGCTTTACCACCATTGCCACGGGCAATGCTAAAGGTGAGTACGCGGCCAACACGCTACTGCTCGATGAGGATAATGAAGAGCTGACAAGTGCTATCCAGACCGCCGCCGACCTCGATGACCTAGTTGACTACGCCTCTGATAGTGCTCATCCCAAGACAACCGAAGACCCAACTGGTAAGTACGACGCAGTATTAATTATGGCAAAATAGGCCAGCAAAGCTCCTGGCACACTCACACTTGTCAATAAATAAAAACATTTTATAATTCACTCTGTTATTCGTGCTTAATGTGTATTAAATACGTAAAACATTACTAAAGATATCACTATGTCCGCACAAGGAATTCACATTTCAATCTCTGCAGAAAAGCTTTTTGACATCGGCGGCATTACCATATCTAACTCCATCTTCACTAGTCTTATCGTTAGCGCACTTTTGATTATTTTCGCGGTGGCCGTCAATTCTCAACTCCGCCCTCAAGGAAAACCCTCGGGTTTGCAAAACTTTGCTGAGTTTATTGTAGAAGCACTTCACAACTTGCTTTACGGCGTGACGGGTGACTTGAAAAAGACCCGTCTTTTTTTTCCACTCATTGCATCCTTCTTCATGTTTATTTTAGTTAACAACTGGTTTGGCTTGCTACCAGGTGTGGGCACCATCTATAAGTACGTTTCAGAAGAACCAGCTCAAGCTGAGACTCTCCAGCAGACTGGCCTGATTGACCAGCTCGTCCCTGCCGCTCAAGCCAGCGTCACCGAGACTGCTCATGGAGAGGAACTCGTGGCAGCTGAACACGTTGAGCCAGCTGTTGTTCACGAAACAACCGATGCCACCATGGAAACAGAGTCAGAATTAGCAGCTCCAGCTACAGAAACCCATGATACCGCAGCAGCTTCAAGTGAACACGCAGGTCCCAAAAAAGTACCTTTGTTCCGTGCTGCCACAGCAGATCTTAACACCACCATCGCATTAGCAATCATCTCAGTCATTGCTACTCAGATTATTGGCGTTCAGTTCCTTGGCTTCAGCTACTTCAAGAAGTACGTCAACTTTTCAAGTCCCATCATGTTCTTCGTGGGCGCTCTCGAGTTAGTTCTCGAGCTGGCAAAGATTATGTCTTTTGCCTTCCGTTTGTTCGGTAACATATTCGCAGGAGAAGTGCTCCTGGTAGTGATCGCCTTCTTATTGCCGGTGGTCGCACCCATGCCGTTTTACGGACTCGAGCTCTTTGTGGGCTTCGTGCAAGCACTTGTCTTCGCAATGTTATCACTCGTATTTTTTAACATGGCCACCATTGGTCATGAAGAACACTAAGTAATAAGGAGGATCGAGTATGACGCCAGAATTTGCCGTCGCATTTGTTATGGGTATGGGTACCCTCGGACCAGCACTTGGAATTGGTCTGCTTGTATCAAAAGGACTTGAAGCCATCGGCCGTAATCCAGAGGCAGCCAGCAAAATCCAAACCAACATGATTCTTGGTATGGCATTTGCAGAAGCTATCGCTATTTACGCCTTGGTAATTGCCCTCATCCTGAAGTTCGTATAACACTAGCATTCAGGAGAAACACCTATGGACATTCAACTCTCACAAATCTTTTTCCAGATGATCAACTTTTTTGTGGTGTTTGGTGCCTTGACTTATTTACTCTACAAACCTGTGCTCAAAATCTTTGATGAACGCGCCAAGCGGATTGAAGAAGGCCAGAAAGCTGCAGAGAAAGCTATCGCTAGCCAAGAGAACATTGAACAACTACGCAAAGAAACCCAGACGCAGCTCAAAAAAGAGCGGGCTAACATCGTCAGCGAAGCTCAGGCAGAAGCCAAAAAGCGTGCCCAAGAAATTGTGGCCGAGGCCAAAAACCTAGCAGAAGCTGAAGTGAGCAGACTCAAAGAAAACTGGGAAAAGGAA
This sequence comes from uncultured Pseudomonadales bacterium, assembly GCA_964607125.1. Classification (GTDB taxonomy): domain Bacteria; phylum Patescibacteriota; class Microgenomatia; order UBA1400; family PJMF01; genus CAZSHY01. The sequence goes on from CAZSHY010000033.1 coordinate 10,208, forward strand.
AAGCGCCAACTCATGAAAGACATGCGCGCAGAGATGACCGACGCGGTCATGACCGTTGCCCAAACTCTGGTTGGCAAGTCACTCGACTCCAAGTCGCACGCAGCCTTGATTGACTCAGAGCTGGACGCCATCATTAAGAAATTATAAAAGAAACACGTATGACTCAACACACTCTTAGTGTTACCGCCACCAGCGCTGTGGATTTGACCAAAAAACAGGTTGAGACCATTCTGGAGGCAGTCAAAAAGACGCACAAGTCAGCTGATTTGCAGCTCAATCAAGTGGTTGATCCCACGGTATTGGGTGGCATCAGACTTACTATCGGCTCCGTCGAGTACGATGGCACAGTCGCAGCCAAACTCGCTCGTCTCAAGTATCAGTTGAAAGACAATCTCAAAACAGAGTAACCTCATGAAAAAATCTACCACCTCGCTGTTCAGCACTTCTCTCCAAGATTTGATCAACCAAACATCGGTTGAGATAGAACCCAAATCTGTGGGTCGAGTTCTATCATATGGAGATGGGGTTATCAGAGCTGAGGGACTTGATGATGTCCAGTCTGGCGAGTTAATAGACTTGGGGGAAAACCAATACGGCTTGGTTCTTAATCTTGAAAAGAATTACGTGGGTATTGTGGTTTTAACAGAAGCAGCCAATCTCAAAGCCGGTAGCATCGTCCGCCGCACTGGACGCATCTTATCAATTGGCGTTTCTGATGACATTCTGGGCAGAACAGTCGACTCATTAGGCAAGGTGCTTGACGGTGGTCCAGAAATAAATCCCGCCAAATACATGCTTCTTGAGAAAAAAGCTCCTGGAATTATGCCTCGCAAGGGCGTCACTGTTCCACTTCAAACTGGTATTAAAGCCATTGACGCCATGATTCCCGTTGGTCGTGGTCAGCGCGAACTTATCATTGGTGACCGCTCAACAGGTAAAACCGCCATCGCACTTGGCACAATTCTTAACCAAAATGACCAAAACGTGATCTGTATTTACGTGAGTGTCGGCCAAAAGAATGCTTCACTGGCTCAATTCACTGACATCCTTCGTGAGCATGATGCCCTCAAGTACTCCATCATTGTCTCCGCAACTGCTTCCAAAACAGCCGCGGAACAGTTTTTAGCACCCTACGCCGGTCAAGCAATTGCTGAATACTTCTTGGAGCAAGGCAAAGACGTGCTGATTATCTTTGACGACCTGACCAAGCATGCCCAAGCCTATCGCGAAATTTCCCTGTTGCTCAAGCGCCCATCAGGTCGCGAGGCCTACCCTGGAGACGTTTTCTACCTGCACTCCCGTTTGCTTGAGCGCTCGTGCCGACTTAACGACGAGCACGGTGGTGGTTCAATTACAGCACTACCGATTATTGAAACTCAACAAAATGACGTTTCTGCCTTCATTCCCACCAACGTTATTTCTATTACCGATGGTCAGATTTACCTAGAGTCAGATCTGTTTAATGCTGGCATGAAGCCGGCTATCAACGTCGGTCTGTCCGTGTCTCGCGTCGGATCTGCTGCACAGGTTAAAGCCATGAAGCAAGTTGCCGGTACCATGAAATTGGACCTAGCGCAGTTCCGCGAACTCCAAGCTTTTGCTCAATTTAGCTCTGATTTAGACAAGAAAACCAAAGCGCAGCTTGACCGAGGCGAGCGAGTTAACGCCATTCTTAAACAAGGCTGGGATGTGCCGCTTAAAGTCGAAGAGCAAGTTGTGACTATTTATGCTGCTATCAAGGGATATCTTGACCAAGTTGCAGTTAAAAATGTAGTGGCTTGGGAAGCAGATTATATTCAATATATCCGTCAAACCCAATCTGATCTGTTGGCTGCAATTGTCAAAGAGAAGAAATTGACAGACGATGCTGAAAAACAGCTAGTAGATGCCATTTCCACATT
>CAZSHY010000034.1:0-853 GCA_964607125.1 uncultured Pseudomonadales bacterium
TTGGTATTTAGCCTTGGAGTGTGGTCACCCCAGTTTCAGAAAAGAGTTTGCCGTCTCTTAACCTACTCAGGAACACTCTAGAAAAAATATATATTTCGGATACACGACTTTCACGATCTTTGGTTAGTTATTCCACACTATTCTCCTATATATATGTTTTCATGTTGAGGTCCTACAACCCCAGAATAAATTCTGGTTTGGGCTCTTCCCTGTTCGCTCGTCGCTTACTTAGGGAATCTCTTACGATTTTTTTTCCTCCCCTTACTTAGATATTTCAGTTCGGGGGCTTACCCCCGCACACATAAGTGTGCAGTCACTAGTATCTCTACTAGCGAGGTTTCCCTATTCGGACACCATCGGATCACAACCGCTAGCCGGTTCCCCGATGACTTTCGTGGGCTATAACGTCCTTCTTCGGCCAAACAAGCCAAGGCATCCACTATCTGCGTTAGTTTACATAATTCGTATGTTTTGAGCATGAAATATTGTGTTGAGTGCACGCGTAATCGCGTAGTTTCAACACAATGAAGACGCGCGGCCTAACTGTTTTTGCCAGTTATGGCGCACATCATGACAGTTTTCTTCACTTTTTAAAGAGCGATTTGTGAGTGCATACTTTTTTTCGCTACCTGCTTTCTGTTGAAAGCAAAATCGCTTAAAAAAGTTGCGCTCACGCATGCGGCATTCTTGCGAATGCTCGAGCAAAGTTGCTCGGTGTTAGTTCCTAGTGTCCACCGGTGAGGCGAAACCAAGAACTAATACCCAACAGCCTTGCTGTGTCCAGTTCGCGTCAGCGAACCGCTTGTGGACCCTAAGGGGCTCGAACCCTTGACCTCCACAGTGCAAATGTGGC
>CAZSHY010000034.1:863-11974 GCA_964607125.1 uncultured Pseudomonadales bacterium
ATCTGAATCAATTGGCTTTACCACATGGTAAAGCTGATTTTTCCAAACGCTAGCTTTTAAGGGCTAGAAAGTGGCCGTCCGTCGAAACCGACGGTCACTTTTTAACTCTCAAATAAGCGGCGAGTCTTAAGCTCTGCGGCTGTGGACCCTAAGGGGCTCGAACCCTTGGCCTCCACATTGCAAATGTGGCGCTCTAGCCAACTGAGCTAAGGGCCCATTTCGCAATGGGAGCAGGCAGCAAAAGCTACCTTACGATCCAAATTATCTTCACTTGTGTTAGTTTTTGGGGATGAGGGATTTCATTGAAGCTGAAGTTATGCGGCACATGAGTGCACTGCACGCCTGGCAAAATGAGCCAGAGCCAATGAAATATCAATTTAATTCCCGAACAGAACCGTTATTATATGAAGAAAGGAACTAAATTGCAAGGGGGAATGAGGGCGCACAGCGTGGTTACTTATTTTTGTGTTTGGGGAGCAAAAAATTATACCTCGCGCGACACCTCCGCCACGAGCTCCGTCATATGCTGTAAAGCCTGCAAGAATTGTTCGTCATCGACCGCCGATGCTGACCATCCGTGATAACGTTTAGTTAAAAATTTGTCTTTTCTGCTTCGAGAACTGTTTTTGGCAAGTTCTTTACCCAGAAACAGAACGTACTCTGGCGCTGATTTCAGCGCCTCTAATGCTTTGAGTAAACAGAACTTAGCCGTATCAATATCTCTTTCATCTACCGCCCTACCAAGAGTGCGTGTGGCTACGGTGATAAGTTGGTCAGGCATGTATAACTCACTACCAAGGCCAAAACGCTTCACGAAAGCATGGAAAGCAGGAATTGCTTGTTCGCGGTAGTTACCATCTTCGGTCAAAAAAATCAGAGCAAAGCGTTCCCCTCCTGTAGATTCTTTTTCAAGTGCGTCGCTGCTCAACTTACTCAAGAGTTCAAAAATGCCAACAGCCCAAATGCTAACATTTTCTCTTGCTTGTTCTACTTCAGACGCAGATAGTGGTCCCGAAGGCATGCTGCTCCAGCCTGAAGAATCGCGCATGGGCAAAATGTGTAGAATCATTCGAGTCAAATCAAAAATGTCCCTCATACACGCAAACATTGCTTCATCAGGTCGCATTCCCTCCTGCCAATATATTGTTCTCCACTGCGCGTCAAACTTATTTTTTGCTAGTGGGTAGTGCTCAACAACCGTTTCAATTGCCTTAATAACTGCCGGACCGCTCTCGGTCCAGGACTCTTGTTTTTTGGCCATTGCCAATTTGCCCACAAAAATCTGTCTCACGTGATCAACAAATTGTTTTGCTTTGGATAAATCAGAAAACTTGGTGTCTTTCTCTGGCAGTCCGGTAGCAGCAGTTTGTGCCATCTCATTAGACTGCCCGCGCAGGATGTGCAGCTTTTTCCATGATTGAGCGGTATCAAGCAGTGTGGGCATCGTGGTTGTAACTAATTATCGAGTATAGAAACGAGTTGCGTCAGAACACAATTATATAGTATGATGAATTAGTTACTAATTGAGGACAACTATATGACCGAAATAAATAAAAAACCACAAGAAGTATCCTTGAAACAAACCGAGCGGGGGGCCGAACAAGGAGAGAAAACACGCACTGCGGAGCAGCTTAAAGAGCTTCTTGATCAAATTTCCGATCTCCAAGTTGAAGCAGGACGCGCAGCACAAGAGGCTGGGGCCTTAAGAACGCAGATCCAAGATATTGTTCGCCAAAAGTCAAATGATCCCTACGCTGATCTATTAGCTTCTTCGCTCGGAAATCAAGAGCTGGATGCTCCAATCCCAGCCCCAGAAGCAGTAAATCAAATGATTCATAAAGCAGGTCAAGCTGATGCGCAATTTACACCCGCAGATGTAGCTACATTGTATAATCATCTACAAGCATTAGTGACTTATAACGAATACGCAGCAGACCAACTTTTAAATCCACAAAGAGGCTTACCTTATATTCTTAACAGAATAAAAGGTATCGGCACGATTGATGCGAATTAATTCACCTTAGTTTGTGCTTGTTGTCTTCACCATATACAAAAAACGGCCCTACTAACATTGCGGCCGGTATTTTGGTACCTGTCATCCAACCATGCCCCAATCGTGTCTAGATAATGAAGCCAAAACTTTCCTCATAAGTCTTCAGCTATAATACCTCCATGTCCTCCTCCCTCACCGCCACTTTCATCCTCACCAACGAGCCCCAAGAGCGCGCTCGTTTTTTTGCCGACCACGCCTACAACCCCCAACTGGAGTACTCCCAACCACCCGACCCCGCTTGGTTGACCAAGTACCCACAGGTTTCTCCAGAACTACTTGAGACTGCCCAGCGGATACTTCAAGAGACTATGACTGAGTACGGCAGCCTGGCGGCTGCCCGCGCCCGCGAAGGTGCCCTGGTGCCCGAGGTTGAGGTGCGGGCGCGGATTGCGGAGTATCTGGCTTTGCAAAAAATTGACCACGAGTTGGATGTGCGCTTTAGTCCACAGTTCATGGCTCGCACTGGCGTCAATGCCGAGAACGGTAGGTGTTTACTTAAAATTAAACTGCCCATGCTTTACCAGGCGGATTCATTTCAGGACGTGCTGGATCACGAGATCGGCACACACGTTTTTAGGTGGCTCAACGAATTCCAGCAGCCCTGGCACAATCGGCGCCAAGACTTTCAGCTGGCCGACCATGTTGAAACTGAAGAGGGCCTGGCCATCCTCCACTCGCATTTGTCGCACCCGGTGGCACAGATGTGGGTACCCTCTTTGTACGTGGTGGCAGTGGATTATGCCCAGTCACACTCATTCAGGCAGGTTTTCGAGCATTTGCAAACCATAATTCAAGATGATGATCAGAGCTGGAGGCTGACCATTCGCGCCAAACGCGGTTTACGGGACACCTCGCAGCCTGGTGGCTACAGAAAAGATGCGCTCTATTTGCGTGGAGCCCAGATCGTTGGCCGGTGGTTGACTCAACCAGACTCAAGACCCGCACTGCTCTACGCGGGCAAACTGGCGCTGGCCGACTGCCTGCGGCTGGCCGCAACTAGCCAAATTCCCGGACTTCGTCTGCCAAGCTTTGTCTCACTGCTAGACTACCAAGAGCGTATCGCGCGGACTATGGAGATCAACCACCTATGACCATCGGCATTGTAGGCAAACCTTACCGGCACTTTCTTCAATTTCTACATGAGCAACACCCAGAGATCTCAGTCGTGGCATTTCATGATTTAAAAGAAAACTTCAAATACCCAGACTGGCTGACCAACGTCATTTCTCTCGACTGTTCTTCAAAACAAGCCGTTAAGACTCAACTTGCTGCCCTCTCCAGACCCGGAGGCAAGCTCGAACATGTGAGTTTTGCCGGACTAGAGGCAACTTTCGAGACCAGCATCAGAGCCAAAGTCTGGATTGGTTCCTTCCTGGGCTGCCCAACCAACACCGAGGCAGCTGCCGCGGCCGCTACGGACAAGACACTAATGCGAGCCAAATTCGCTGCATTTGATAAAAGCATCACTCCCGAATTCGCCCCGGTTCGCAGTTGGGATGAGGTTTTGAACTTTACCGCCAACCATCATTTTCCCTTGATTCTCAAACCAGCTAGCTTGATGAAGAGCCTGCTAGTCACCAAAAATAATTCGCTGGAGGAGTTGCGTCGCAACTTCACACAAGCTCAGGAAAGTCTAGCTCAACTTTATGACCAGTACGGCGTACACCACCGTGAACCAACATTAGTTCTTGAAGAATTCTTGTCTGGTCCGCCCTTTTCGATTGACGCGGTTGCCGACAGTCAGGGAAACGTGACTTGTTTGCCTCCGGTTGACTTAGTCATGGCTAGCGAGCTGGGAGTCGATGACAACTACAACTACTCTCGCACATTGCCAAGTCAACTCGATGATCCAACTGCCACCGCGCTATCCCACGTGGCGGCTCTGGGGGTCAGGGCTCTTGGATTGACGAATTCAGCCGCTCACGTCGAGTTGGTCTTGACCGATGCCGGCCCCAAACTAATTGAGATCGGTGCGCGCTTTGGTGGCTACCGACCCAGAATGTACGAGCTCAGCTTTGGCTACCACATGCACCAAGTACTCCTCGACCTCATCACCGGCCAGCCGGTGCAACTCTTGCCTCAAAAACGCGAATTCACGGCCGTGTTCGAGCTTTTTCCAGACAAAAAAGGCACTTTCAGTCACATCGAAAATTTTGATCAGCTGCTTCAACTGCCGTCATACCATTCGCACAACCTGGCAGTCGATCCAGGCGACGCTGTGGGACTTTCTAGCCAGGGATTCAAGTTTTGCTGCTCCGTATTTTTACACCACCAGGACAAGCAACAATTCTTCCAAGATCGTTCATTTCTTGAGCAAAAGGTGCTGGTCAGGTTACAATAATCGTCTATGCACATACCCCAAATTGTTATTTACTACCCACGAAACCCAGTCGATCATCTTGTAAGCACGGGATATTTGGTAGGCTTCTCCGAACTAGATCATGAAGTTACCCGGCTTGGCGGTCAGCTTTTTGTTTCCGGCGGCCAGAACAGTTTTCATCAGCCAAGCACTTTTGCACCAGCCTGGAAGCTAGAACAGGGTCGGTTCATAGATGCTGGACAAGTAAAAGCGGACCTGATTTTTGACAAGGGAAGATTTGCCGGCCAAACAACTGCCCCCGTATTCAATCCGAGTTTTATCAATGAAGTCTGTACAGACAAATGGCTAATGTATCAACTCTTTTCTGATATGTGTCCTTTGACCAAGCTCGTGACAACTGCGGCAGACTTGCCCTCAGCCATACAAGCTATTGGCACCGACCGGATTGTGGTCAAGCCCAGAGCTGGAATGGAGGGAGCTGACATTCTGATTGGACCAGCTGACCAAGCTCGGGAATATGCAGGCCAACTCCCAGCACTCGTAAGCGAGTTCGTGGACTCTTCAGCCGGGATACCCGGCATCATGACCGGCCGCCATGATCTGCGTATCGCGGTTCTCAACGGTCGACTAATTTACTCTGAGTTCAAGACGCCACCGCCAGACAGTTACATTGCTAGCGTGACCAGAGGAGGTTCGTATGCCGCAGTGCCACTCGAAAAAATTCCACCTGCTGCGCTGGCCATAGTCGACCGAATTGAGCAGGTCATGCAACGAGAACCTAATCGGTTTTATGCAATTGATATGATGTTTGGACCTGACGGACCGAAATTGACGGAAATGAATTCGAGGCCAGCCATCTTGCCCAACTCCGATGGATCAGATTTTGCAATTCTCAAGACAGAACTAGCGCGAGTGCTAGTAGAAATAGCTCGAAATCAATCTCAAACCACAAACTGAGCCACATACCTCGGGCGGCGATTACCGTCGACCAGCGTGTTGCAGATGATAATGTTGCCGTGGAGTATCATTTGCCGGAAGTACTTGTCTTTCATCATGATGCGCATCCGGTCAAATAACTCGTAAATGCCGTCAACAAATGCGACCAGGTCGTAGATCTCAAGCTTGGCTGAGCGCTCCATGGCCACCTTGCTGATTAAGGATAGAATGTCCGATCGGCGGAAATTGAGCGTCTCAGGGTCATCCCAGTTCAGTCTGACCAACTGCGTATCGAGTCTGAGAGAGTGAAATACTTCCCAGCTCTCAGGTTTAATTTTTTTGAGAATCGACTTGTTTGAGATAATCACTGGCGCAGCCAAAAACTCCTCTTCGGTCAAACCAATCTCAGGGATCGAGTCACGAATCGCCTGGTTGCGACGTAACGACCGAATCAAGTCGATGGTCAGCTTGGTGTTTGTGAGTAGAGCGTTAAGGTCGCGGGAAAAAACCGCGAACGCGTTAATTGAGGCGAATGGAGCATAGCCGCCGTCAGTGATGACCACCATTTCTTCCTGGTGAGAATCGAAAGGCCAATTCTTGTCTGTCCCAGCAATTGAGTATCTGGTAACCAGGTTTTTGAGCAAAAATTTTGTTTTCTGTTTGAGCGTGCGCTCGGAAATTGAGTGACGTTCGGTCGAGTCGTGGTGGCCGATCAACCACCCGGCCTTGGCATAGGTTCGAGTCATGAGCTCATAAATCGTTTGAAACAGCTCTCCCTTGCCATCTTGGTACAAGTTGGTAATCGCTCGCCAGTTTGCCACCAGCGACTGGGCGTATGACTGTCGGAAATCAGCACTTTTCGGCTCCAGTTGAGAGCGGAGCATCGATTCGAGTTTTGGATCACTCAGCAAATCAATGGTTCTAACAATCGAGCCCTGCGCGGCCATTTCGTCCAAAATCTGATGGGTATAACCGTGCTTGGCCACCCGCTCCTCATCAACATAGAGTTCAAGTCCGGCCACTACTCCTCCCGTGGTGGGGTCATAGGAAAAAAAGGTAGGCACAACTTCGGCCACCTCAGAGCCTGCTTCATGGAGTTCACGCCTGAGTTGGAGTATGCCCCGCGAGGTCATGATCTTGCTTAGAATGTCAGATCTGACGCCGCCATCCTGCTGGCCACCGCCTTCAGTCGCATGAATTTGTCCCCGAGCAGCGCATCCGAGGTGTGAGTCTAGGCCATAGAAAATGGTGCCACCAGATTTTTCTTTGAGCAAGCTGACCAGCTGCTTAACCACAAACGAATTTTTATCAATAAAGACAGTCCCAGGCTCCTGACCCTCCATAAATCCGGTCACCGCGCCTGCCGGCGCGCGCAAAACACCGCCAAAGTGTGGCGGCTTGGAAAACATGACAGTCGGCATGTTACGCCCATCGACGCAAGTCACAAAAAAGTCGTGTGCATCTACCCCAATGTACTTGCGCGCTAAATTGCGAGCTTCATTGATTTCGGGAAGGTCAAGTTCAAGCGCTCGCTGTGTTCGAGAGTGTAGATAGGCAAAAATAAATTCCTTAGACCATGCAAAGTGTTTAAGTAACATTTGACGAAGTCGAGGTTCGTTGTAATGCTGTTCACAACGCTGAGCCTGATCATCAATGAAATGGCTGACGCCGTTGTTCAAAAGTTTAGAAAGTCGTGCCTCATCCTCAGTATTAATTGAAACTGTGGAGGTGGTGGAGGATGACATAGGCTGCCATTTTACACCGCGATGGAAACACCAACAAGCCAGGAACTAAGAATTTTTATGCTGAATAGCCGATGCTCTTCAAAACAGCCTCATTGACTGCTGCAGCTTCTTCGCCCAGCTCACCAGCCCGTTCAAAAACGTAAATCAAAGGCTGGTCACCAGCTAACTTTTGGTAGTGGTTGACTTGGGCAGTGATGGCTTCTCGAGCAACTTCCAACGGTACGGCGCTGACCCACTCGGCACTAATTAGGTACTGTCCTAAGTTGTAAGTTTGCTCACCACCAGCCAAGGTAAAAGTAACCTTGTTGGCAATATGCACACCCTGAGGTCGGACCATGTGGCCCTTAATTTCATGATCTAATTTCTTGGGGTCTGCAAAGGGTAAAAATCCAGCATAGAGCAGGCCTTCTGTGTCAGCGACTGCGGCAACTTGCTGCTGCATGGTGGCATTGACTTGCTCCCAGTTGGCTAGATCAAATTGATGTTTAATCCAGTCGTTTTCAGCAGATGCTGCCACAGCGATACTCATGCCGAATAAGTTTTTGAGTGCCGTTACAATTTCGGGGAATTGAGCTAATTTGACACCAGCGCCAACCACGCCCAATCGTCTACCCTCGTTGATTTGTACACCTTCATCTCCACATGTGATCACGTATGACATAGGATCAGATTATACCATAAAAAAGCTGAATTTGCCGCAATAAAATGAGCCACCCAGGCGGGTGGCTCATCGTAATTCTAAATGATGGCGATAAAGCCTACTTGTTCTCTGGAGTAGTCGCCATGCCCTGAATGGTTTCGAGGTAGGCGCGCATATCGCCTTCTACCTTTTCCCAATCTCCATCGGCTTCGCGAATTGCATTGAACAAGAGATCCATATCGATCAACATTTGATCATCAGTCACAATCATGCGTTGTTTGGCCATAATTCCTCCTTAAGAAGTTTATTTGTAACCTACTGGCAGCTCGGTTAGCACCAAACTCAAACTCATGCGATGTTGTTCTGGATCCACGTTCTCCACGTGCACCGTGACTTGATCGCCTTTTTTGAACTGCTGGCTGGGATCGAGCTTACTGGAGTGAACCAGACCATCTACACCAGCTTCAACATTGATGAAGACACCAAATGTTTCCACGCGTGAGACCGTACCAGTCAGAGACATGCCTGGCTGATACTTTTTGTCGATACCCTTCCATGGGTCATCTGAGAGCTGTTTAATTGAGAGGTTCAATTTGCCAGTATTCTCATCAACGCCAAGGACGCGAACTTTGATTCTATCACCAACCTTGTGGTACTCCTTGGGGTGAGAAACTTTTTCCCAGGAAATTTCTGAGATGTGCACCAGGCCTTCAATGTGACCAACCGCGCCAGCTTCGTCCACCGGCACCTCGACTGTCACAAATAAACCAAACGGCATAACACCAGAAACGACACCTTCGTAGATTTCAGCAACTTTAACTTTGGAAAGAGCTTTATCTTTTTGGGCGATTTCATCAGCCTCAGACACATGTCGTTCAGAGAAGATGAGACGGTTTTTCTCGCGATCCACCTCAATCACCTTAACCTGTACAGTTTTGCCCTTGAGCTGCATGTACTTGCCCACCAACTCTTTGCCAAATTGACTTGACGGCACAAAACCGCGCACGCCATTGACGACCACGATTAAGCCGCCCTTGTTGACGTCAATACCCTTGGCTTCTAGAGCCTGATCCTTTTTGAATGCGTCTTCAAAATACTCCCACTTGGCATCCTGAGCTGCCTTCTTGAGTGAAAGTAGAATTTGGCCTTGGTTGCTCTCTGTGGAGACGACCACGGCTTCAATTTCTTGGCCTACTTCAAGTTCCTCAACGTAGTCACTAGCCATGTCAAACTCTTTTTCAATGACCAAACCCTCAGTCTTGGCACCGATATCAATGCTGAGCATTTTTTTGCTCTTGGCAGTGATCAGACCTTTGACTGTGTCGCCCTTTTTGGGAATCACAAAATGATAAGTGGTTTGAGCTAGGAGCTCCTCCATGGTTTTTGGAGCGCTGGTTGATACTGTTTTATTCGTAGACATACTTTATACATCCCCCTTTCGTAGAGTGCGTAGAGTATACCATATGTCTGGTAAAACTGCGTGTTTTGTTTTGATGCCTTTTGTTAGTCTTAAGTCAGAAGCGTAAGGTGTAAAAGCCAATCTACCTATTGACGCTGCAGCGCCTAACAATCTATTCTAGATAGTGAGTTGTAACAGCTCAGATTTGACTGTGTGTAACTAAGGGAACGATATCAAATGATCAATGCAGCACCATCAAGCAACCCAACCATGCCCAGCATGGGTTTCACACCGGCTTCGGCTCCAATGGCGCCTGCTCCGGCTGCGCCAATGATGCCCACATTAGGTGATAGTGATCAACCTAAAAAAACTTCCCTTTTTAATAAAATAAATTCTAGATACTTTATTGGAATGATTGTATTAATCCTGATAGTGGTTGGATCAGGATTAGCTCTTTACGTTTCAAAATCCGCAACACAGCAAGCTGGTATAGGTAATATTAGTCCTAAAGCTGCATTAAACGAAAATACGCCTGACTACAAAGGCAACAATACTGGAGACTGTACAATTTCATCAAAAGGCTGCAGCGTAGGGGAACACTTCCAAAACCCAAAAGGATGCTGGGTAAATCATTGGCGCTGTGATCGTATTGACGATCTATCTGGTGGTTGTTTAGATACAGAGCCAAACGGCTTGCCATACAAGGCTGGCGTGAAATCATCTGGATTCAGTGGCAGAGAATGCGGATCTGAACAGATTGATACAACTATGGCCTGTGGTATAAACCTTGATGGTAGCGATTGTGCAGCTAGTGGTCGCTGTGACTCTGTATCAATCATATGGGACAAGCCATGTGAGCCCGATATTGATCCCACCCCAGAGCCGGAGCCGTCACCAACCCCGACAATTTCTCCTTCACCAACACCACCTCCAGTTCCAGTTAGCTGCGACAGTATCTGTACCAGTACTCCTCAGTGTCAAACCGCCAACCCAGCCTATGCATGTATCCCTGCTGGAGGCGACGGCATCAACTGGTCAGCCTCCTCGCCATGGAGTGGTCCCGTAGTCCTTAGTTCATTACCAGGAACAGGCATTATTGCCGCGCAAGCTGAAACCATTTTGCCCGGAAATAATACCTTATTCCAAGAAATCTGGCGCACTACCGCTGGCAATAACTTCCGCTACTTCAGAACCGTGCCTATCACCAATGGCGTGATCAACTGGTCGGCTGCAACCGCATGGAGCAACACCGGTCTTGACAGCATGCCTGGATCTGGCGTGGTCAATAGCGCTACCTATATAGCTCAGCCTAATGGTCAAATCATTCAAGGCATGTGGAGAGGCAACCAGGGATATGTGAGAACTATCACTATTACCATGAACCAAACCGTGCCAGTTTACGCAGTTATCTCTCCTTGGAATACCACCGGCATATCGATCAGCGCTCTGCCTTGCCAGGCCGGCTCCACCATGGAATCTCAAGCTGACTATATCGTCAACGACGTTCTTCACCAAGCTATTTGGTGCGGTAACCAGGGTTGGATGCGCACTGTGCCCATCGCCAATGGCGCCATCATCTGGTCTCAACCAGGTGCATGGGGCGGACCCATCACTCCTAGTAGCGATCCTAATGCCTCCAACTACATTCCCGGCACAGGTTCAATGCAATCACACACCCTGATTGTTGCCCCCAACGGTTACGTTACCCAAGGTCTCTGGAGAGGCGATCAAGGTTGGGTGAGGACAGTTCCCCTCGGCAACCGCTGCCGTTTAGAGTCTAATCCTAAGTCACAGCAGTGCACTCCCGCCGGTGGTCCTCCTCCTTCACCGACACCCGTCCTCTTGTCTTGTCAATCAGCCACTGTCTCTACTCCCTCGACTCCAAATCTGTACCCAGGACAGTCAGCGACATTGTCAGCCGTCTCGACAAGTCCGGTTAACAGATTCTACTTCAAGGCCTACAACAAGAACAACTTGTATGACAACGGGACTCCTAAGCCAATCTGCGTCACCTCAGG
>CAZSHY010000035.1:0-11372 GCA_964607125.1 uncultured Pseudomonadales bacterium
GACGTGAGCAAACTGGCGGCTCGGTGATTTTAATTGGCCATGATGGCGGGCGGACGGTGATGGTGCATCGGGGCGCAGCTTCGCAGCTTGATGCCAAAGATATTCCACGCCAGAAAATTGAGTTGGCTAGGTGGATTCACTTATCCAGCATTGGCGGCCAATTGCCAGCCCTGACTGCAATTTTCCGGTCAGTGCGGACGGGCGCAACTCAGCTTTCCTGGAATCCTGGCAAGCGTGAGCTTGAACTGTTAGTTGATGGTCAATTGCGAGTGGCTGATTGCCCATGTCAAGTCTTCGTGGTTAATAAACAAGAGTGGAGCATGTTGGATTGGGTGCAGACGGAATTAACACGATCGGTTAAGTTTGTGGTCATTACCGATGGCAAAAAGGGTGGCCAAGTCATTCACGATGGCACCATCACTAATTTCACAGCCCTTGATGTTGATTCTGTTGACGACACTGGTGCGGGTGATGCATTTTGTGTTGGCTTCGTGGCGGCTATAATCAGAGGCAAGTCAGTTCCAGAAGCGGCCAATTGGGGCGTGGCCAATGCTGCGTCTGTGGTTCAGCAAATTGGAGCCAAACCAGGATTACTGAAGAAATCGCAACTTCGCTGAGCCCATCGCTAAAGTTTACAACTGGAGAGTTAGTTTTGACATTGACCCCTGCTTATCTCTATACTGACTACATGCCTTACCTGCCCCTCAGAATTAACTTTGTACTTTTTGCACTTTTTGGCTTGAGCATCCTCTTTTTTAAACCCAACCTAGCCCACGCCCAGTCTGCTACAGACAGTGCTACCGCCACCGGGTCCGCTGCAGCGTCTAGCTCAGCCACGGCTTCGCCGTCGGCTAAAGGCGGCTACGTGGCAGATGAATTGCCTGACGAGCTGCCAGAATCTGGATCAAATGACGCGCTTGTGCTTGTCAGCATTGGTGGATTCTTGATTTTGTCCGGACTGATGGGCCGAGTTGTTCTGGCCAATTTAATCCACGAAGCTTAAACCAGCTATGTCAGATTACAAGCAAATCCTCCAGCAAGAGATCCAGGATCTCAAAGATAAAGTTCAAAAAGCTCCGATTCCAGACGAAATGCGTCTCAAGATGAATAAAGACATCGTGGGACTTGAACGGAGTGTGGAGTTGGGCAGCTACGACGAAAAATACGAAAAAGTCTCGCGCTACATAGATTGGGTGCTGCGGGTGCCCTGGGAAGCAGAAACGCAGGACACGCTGGACGTGGCCCATACCACTGAAATTTTCAACAAACATCACTATGGCATGTTGGATGTTAAAGATCGGTTTTTGGAGTATGTCTCAGTTCTCAAGCTGCGCCATGATCAATTTGCCGAGAGTGACTTCCGTGCCCCGGTCCTACTGCTCGTAGGTTTGGTGGGTACCGGTAAAACTACGTTTGCTTACTCCCTTGCCGAGGCGATGGGCAGAAAAATTGTCCGCATCCCCTTTGGCGGTATGGGCTCAGCCAAGGAGCTCAGAGGTGAATCCCGGTTGGTTTTGGGGGCTGAGCCCGGCAGAATTATTAAGGGGATCTGTGAAGCAGGCGTGCGCAATCCGGTGATTTTACTTGATGAAATTGACCGTTCTAGTGAAGAAGCAAATAAGGACATCATGGGCGTGCTGGTTGAACTGCTTGATCCAGCCCAGAATCATTCGTTTAGAGACACTTACATGGATTATCCGGTTAATTTGTCGCACGCAATATTTCTGGCTACAGCCAACAATACTGGCGCAATTGCCACCGCTGTTTTAGACCGTATGGAAAAAATTGCCATGCCGTCTTACACTGATCAAGAAAAAATTGTGATTGCCAAGCAGTATGTTTTGCCCAAACTCTTAGAAGACGCAGGTCTAAGACCAGAGCAATTAGTGATTCAAGATGAAGTTTGGCCGGTTGTGACGCGCCCCTTGGGCTATGACGCTGGTATTCGTACCCTGCAACGCACATTGGAAGGGGCAGTGCGCAAGGCAGCCCGAATTATCATTGAGCGCGGCTATCAACAAATTGTGATCACATCAGAGAACCGCAAAATTTTCCTGCCCCACTACTAATCAAACCCGATATAATTGAGCAATGAGTTCAGTTTTAGTCTTGGTGCCGTTGTTGGCGCTCTTGGCAGGCGTATATGTGTACCGGTTCAATGGCCGCAGACAGTTTTTGCACCTAGATGCTATTCAGTTTTTTTACACATTTGTTTTATCACCGATCTTTTTTGTCTGGGGCAAGAGCGTTTTGCACTTGATTATGGGCGCAAATCTAGATATGCAGTTAAACTCTGGAGCGCTGTTTTTAATTGATACTGCTTTCAGCTTGATGTTCATGTACGTTTACGCTTTTGTGGTCATGCACTCGCTCACCAATACTATCAACCAAAAAGTCTCGGTGGATCCACTATATGACATTTTTCAGCACTTGGAGTACATCCATCTCTGGATATCACATCTGGGTATTTTCATCGGAGCCCTGTGTATAGTGGCAGTAGTGGGTCTACTCAATGCCGCCTTTCCACTTCCTTTTAGCATTACTACGTCAGGTATGTACCTGACAGTGGTGGCCTCGTTTTGGGTAGGCATGATGGCTTATTTGGGCATTATTCCCCTGTCTGACCCCATGCAAGAGGGCAAACATTTTGGTCGAATTATGAAACTCACTTTTGGCATCCTGTTTCTAGCACATGTATTAGTTTATTTTGCACTGGACGTGCGTTTCACTGGAGATAAGGTTATTTTTTGGATGTCATCATTTGCATTTGCGGGTATGACTGGAATCGCTGCTGTGGTCAGGAAGTCGCGTCGACTCCAGGCCAGTGTGGACGTGGTGGCAGACGTGCTCAAGCGTAAAAATTGGGACTTTAGACTCCAGTTATTTAAATTTAGTCAAAAATAATAGGTATTCGCAGAAGGAATTTGTGCTATGTCAGCATTACAATTTATCGCACTCGGAGGCATGGGCCGAGTCACTCAAAACATGTATTTGTATGAGTACGAAAACGAAATGGTGTTGATAGACTGCGGGATTGGATTCCCAGACAACTTCATGCCAGGAGTGGATGTGCTTATCCCGGACATTGCCCACATTCTCAAAAAACTGGAGGCAGGCAAACAAATTGTGGGCATGATTTTGTCTCATGGTCACGATGATCACATTGCTGCCACGCCTTATCTATTGCCGCATTTGCCAGAGTTTCCAATTTTCGCTTCACCACTCACGGCAGGATTCGCCGCGCAACGGATGAAAGATGGCAAGGTAGACAGAACTATCACCACCATTACCGACACCAGGCCTTTTCAGCTGGGCAAGCATTTTTCCGCTCAGCTTTTGGCTGTGACCCACTCAGTGCCAGATACCCGTCACATTTTACTGCATACACCAGAGGGAATTATCTACCATGGCAGCGACTTCAAGCTTGACCCAACCCCGGTGGATGGCGTAGTTAGTGACCTGCCGCACATTACCGAGTTCGCCCAGAACAAAGTCCTGTGTATGATGGTCGACTGCTTGCGAGTAGAGAATGACACATGGGTTCAGTCGGAGTCCACCACTGGTCCGGCAATTCTTCAGACCATGCAAGATGTGTCAGGCAAGTACGTGATGACGCTGATGAGCTCACACATTCACCGAATTCAACAAACTGTGAATGCCGCAGTGCAGATGCACCGCAAAGTTGTGTTTATTGGCCGGAGTGTGGAACAAAATGTGGAAATAGCGCTCCAGTTGGGCAACCTGACCATTCCCGAGGGCGTACAGGTGGACAAGCGCGACATTGACCAATTTCCTGAGTCTGAACTCTGTCTGATTGTGGCCGGCAGTCAAGGTCAGGAAGGTTCGAGTCTCATGCGAGCCGTTTACGGCGAGCATCCTATCTTGCAGATCAAGCCCCAGGATAAAGTCGTCTTTTCGGCTGATGCCATCCCGGGCAACGAATTGTCATATTTTGGGGCAATTGATGAACTTTCACGCAACGGAATTTCGGTGGTATATCCAGATATATTGCCCAACCTCCATCAATCTGGACACGCCAGCGCTCCTGAGCAAACTGAGTTAGTTGGTTTGGTCAGACCTAAGTTTGTCATGCCAATTGGTGGCCAAGACAGACACCGAGCCTTGTTTGTCAGACGTGTCGCTGAGCCACTTGGATACCCCAAGCATCAAGTCCTGCTGCCAGAAACCGGCGAGGTGCTCAGTTTTGAACATGGCGACTACAGAATTACCGAAAAGGTGACTATCAAGCCGCAGATCGTGGACGGGTTGGGCATCGGCGATGTCGGGCCAGTCGTACTCTCAGACAGGCAAATCCTAGGCCAAGCAGGCATTGTGGTGGTAGTTGTGCCGCGGCACAAGGGTGAGCTCAAGCTGGATGCTATATCAGTGGTCTCGCGTGGGTTTGTGTTTGTCAAAGAAGCCGACGAAGTGATCGAGTTTATCAAAGATATTACTCGAGCAGCTATCCAAGACAAATCAAACTTACCGGATGCAGACATCGTCAAAGTGATCGAGAAGCGACTCAGCCGCAAGCTGTACGAAGCCATTCAGCGCGAACCCAAGGTTGTGCCAATTATTATGGATATTTAGGCTAACTTAGCCGCTAGATCTCGAGGCTTATCCAGTTGCTACTTGCAGGCTCTGACGGAATATGTTATATCCTATAATAATATATTCAGGTACTGCAGATCAAGTTGGCAGTTGGCGCACGAGCGCTCTAGCACTTGCCACTCACACCTGGAATGCAGTATAGTAATTGCAGTTATGGCACGTCGCGGTCGCAGAAAACCACTCAAGTTAAAGATCAGAACTGAAACTATTCAGTCCATCGTGGCGGTGTTATTCATTGTCTTGGGTATCCTAATCATCATATCTTTCTCTGGTCAGGGAAGCGTGTTGGCGTCAATTAACGCGCTGCTGGTGGAGAGATTTGGCGCTTCGATGTTGTTTTTACCCTTTGTTTCAATCGCTGCTGGCCTAATGTTGTTTCAGTCTAAATGGGCTTGGTCCAAGCCTCATGTACTCTTAGGCACAGTTTTGCTTATGACCGGCTCTCTAGGCTGTTTTCGGACCGGTGAAATTGGTGAGAACATTTTTCAAAACATGGCTCAACTCTTATCGCCGTGGGGGTCGTACGTTGTTTACGGCAGCTTCTTTTTTGTCGGATCACTGATCATTACCCAGCTGTCTATCAGCGAGGTTTTGGAATTAATGGCCAGTCTCAAGCCTGCGGCAAAGCCGGCTGTGGATAGATCTGAAGCTAATGCCGAAGAGATTAAACAAGCCCGAGGCTTCCACATGCCCAAGTTGAGCTTGCCTTTTGGCAACGCCAAAGATAAATCATTTAGCATTAATGAGGGCGCTTCACTAGCAGGTGCTGAGGATGACGCCGGTGCCACCGCCGTCACCGCTCACCCAGCAAGACCTGAGGACCCAACCCGGCCGGCTGCGCCGGCCGCTGATGACTCAGACTTGTCACATAAACTGATGGTGCCCAACAACGTGCAGATGATCTGGGAGTACCCACCATTGAGTCTGCTGTCAGCATCCGAGGGCGGCGAAGCCGACCGCGGTGACGTTAAAAAGAATGCCACCGTCATTGAATCCACTCTTGAGTCATTTGGCATATCCGCTGGCGTCAAAGAGGTCAACTACGGCCCTTCAGTTACCCAGTATGCACTGGAAATTGCCCGTGGCACCAAGCTATCTAAGATTACTGGCTTGTCTACTGACTTGGCACTCAGACTGGCAGCGCCGACTGGACAAATTAGAATTGAAGCCCCCATTGCCGGACGCTCTCTGGTCGGTGTGGAGGTGCCCAACTATTCCGCTCAGTACGTGACATTGCGCAAGATGCTAGCCAGCCCACTCATGAAGAAACACAAATCCAAACTGGCTACTGCTCTGGGTATCAACGTCAGCGGTGAGCCCATCGTCATGGACATTGCGCGCATGCCGCATATTTTGATTGCTGGTTCCACTGGATCAGGTAAATCTGTAGCGATCAACGCTTTCATGTGTTCCATGCTGTTCCGCGCCAGTCCGGCTGAAGTGCAGTTTATTCTTGTGGACCCCAAGCGGGTTGAGTTGACCGCCTACAATGATATTCCACACTTGCTTACGCCAGTCATCGTGGAGCCCAAAAAGGTGATTTCGGCGTTGAAGTGGGCCACTCACGAGATGGACGAGCGCTATAAGAAATTGGCCGAAGTTGGCGTTAAAAACATAGATGGATACAACGAAATTACTGGCTATGCGGCCATGCCTAGTATCGTGATCGTGATCGATGAGCTGGCGGATATCATGCTGTTTTCACCTGCTGAAGTTGAGGAGAGTGTGACGAGAATTGCGCAGATGGCCCGGGCCGTGGGCATTCACTTGGTGTTGGCTACTCAGCGGCCATCGGTTGATGTTATCACCGGTTTAATCAAGGCCAATATTCCTGGACGCATTGCATTTAACGTCTCTTCAATGACCGACTCGCGGGTGATTTTGGATTCACCAGGAGCAGAAAAATTGCTGGGCAAGGGTGACATGTTATTTATGCCTCCAGACCAGGCTAAACCCCAGCGTATTCAGGGCACATACGTGTCAGACAAAGAAATTAAAAACTTAATTGACTTTATCAAGGCGCAGGGTCAAAAGCCTGCATACCAAGAAGAAATTACCACAAAGTATAAGGCTGGCAATGTTGCATCAGCTGGTGGCACCGTTGATGACAGTGAACAAGACGAACTTTTTGACGAAGTAGCTAGATTCGTGCTCAAGGCAGAAAAAGGCTCCTCGTCCATGATTCAAAGACACTTTTCGGTGGGTTATAACCGAGCTGCTCGCATCCTCGACCAGCTATTTCGCCATGGCTTAGTCGGTCCAGAAAATGGCAGCAAGCCTCGTGAAGTCAACACTACTGCGGTGTTGGAGTACTTCCGTCAGCGTGAGGGTAGCGAAACCACCTAATTTTTTGGCCTAGATTTTTTCACACACCACCATGTGGTGCCGTTCTCTTCCAGAAGTATCAATGGATTGGTTGAGTATTTTAAAGCCAGCGAGGGAAAGTAGGCGCCGGTTGGTTTCCGGTCCGAATTGACTAGACCACACCGTGGCACCATAAAAATCGTGGAAACCTTCAAAGTCAGTATCGCCAAAACTAATCAGTAGTGATCCATGGGAAGGTAAGAATGTAGCGATAGTGGACAGTAGATCCTGGTGCTGGCCGCGGGGGATGTGAAACAGGGTGTAGAGCATGACTACTCCTTGGACTGAGAACTCCTGCGCCTGTAACGTCTGAACGTCGCGCAGAATAAATGAGCCATTAGGCAAATGCTTACGTGCCAGACTAATCTGTGTGGCCGAGTTATCCAGTCCGGTGACCAGATGTCCAGCTTTGAGCAGAGCTTGAGCCACTGGCACCCCAGAACCACAACCCAGGTCTAAAACCTCGCTTTGAGGTGGTAAGAGCGCCATAAACTGACGTAGGTAGGGGCCACTGCGCAAGTGTTCCCGATCTGCCTGATACAAATGGGCTACTCGGTTGTATCCCGAACGAGTTGTGGCAATGGGATCAATATCAGCGGTGTGGTTTGGCTGGGAGGGATGCGGCTGCATGGCGCTATTATACCTGCTCTACGTGAGATCGCATTCTCAGCCTCATCTCAGCTTTTCTGCTACAATGGGGTCACTATGAAAAACAAAAACCTTATTCTTGCGGTAGCTTTTTTTGCTCTGGTCAGCACGGGCCTGACGATGTTCATGTCAGGTGGCTCAGAGATGCGCTACAACATGATGAATCAGGGTGGTGAGAGACTAGCTTACCCAACAGGTGGGGTGACTACCATGCAAATAGATCCTAGTGTAGCGGTTGACTCGGTTGGTTTTAGTGGCAAGATGGCCCCAGAGGGAATGCCGCTACCTGAGTACTACAATCAAGATGAGGCGCTGAGTGTTGAGGATCGTGTCTACCAAAAGTACTCTGACCACCGCTTGGTGGTGAAAGATGTCTCCATATACATGCGGACTCTCAAGGAATACCTACTGAGTATTGAAGGTAGAATAATTTCTAGCTCCACCAACGTAGATGCAGCGTTTAGCTCTGGCTACTTAACTGCTAGAGTGCCCGTGGCCAAATTCGAGGAAGCAACCGGTAGAGTGACCGAGGGTGTCAAAAAAGTTATGGGCGAATCTATCTCTGCCCAAGACAGAACCGGCGATGTGGTCCGAGTAGATGAAACGCTACTTAAACTGCAAGATCAAAA
This sequence comes from uncultured Pseudomonadales bacterium, assembly GCA_964607125.1. Classification (GTDB taxonomy): domain Bacteria; phylum Patescibacteriota; class Microgenomatia; order UBA1400; family PJMF01; genus CAZSHY01. The sequence goes on from CAZSHY010000035.1 coordinate 8,253, forward strand.
AGCAGTCAAAGAAGCCGAGTTGGCTGACGCTATTAAAAATCAAGCCACTTCCGCGACTCAGCTACGCATCAAACAACAGATAGATAGTCTGCAGCGACAGATTGAGTCTGTGCAGAAGCAAGGTGAAGGAGTTCAAGAGGACGTGGAATATGCCACCATGACAATTTCGGTGGCGGACTCAGAGAAGTACTTCTTGGGCGGAGAGTATCAGCCGACACCATGGGAAGCATTCCTAGAGGCAATTCGTTCTTTGGGCGGATCAGCCAGCACATTGGTCAGAGCTCTGATTTGGGTAATTGTTTACTCAGTTCTTTGGCTGCCAGTAGTTTTGCTTTGGCGCTGGGTATCTGGAAAATTTTCACAACCCAAGACTGTTTAAAATTTTGTAGTTGATTGAAGGGAAGGGGCCCGCCGCAGGCGGGCCCCTTTGGTGTATCTGGTATAATCTGAAACCTCAAGTTGAGGTAGTACCATGCATGAAAAGCTTCAGCCCAACGCACTCTTGTCCGACCTAGGCCCCTTTGCCCAAGCCATGATTAATTATGGCTACTTCAGAAGGGCAGATAACTGGAAATTTCCTGATCAAAACGTTGGCAAGGAACCCCTACTAAAGTGGCAATATAAAGATTTAGATTTAGAGGTTTTTCAGAGTTTGGCAGATTATTTGTGGACGACCCTTGCCAGTCAACCAGATTTGGCCAAGTTGTCTGAAGCTCAGCTGGCAAATATAAGTCAGCGTTGTCTGCAGTCGCCGATTTTTACGGCTATGCAAAGCCCAAGTATTCGGCTGACCCAGCGTCATAGTGGCACTTTGCCATTCGATCACACCATAAATGTGCTGAAGGAGCTGGACCTGAGTGGCATTGCCAGTTTTGAAGATAAATTTTTGATAATTTTGGCAGCAATCTATCATGATGCGGCTAAGTGCATGGCTGTCGGCTTGGGTACCAAGGATGATATTAAGTTAGTGATGGCTAAGTTTGGCGCCGAGGAGAGTTGTCCGCTGGTGGATTCTTACCGCAATCACCCCAGTCTGTCGGCGGTTATTTTTTTGGAACTAATACGCATGTGGCAGGCTAAGCCAGAAGCGACCAGTGCGGCTTTTGGCCAGTTTTTAGCGGAATCGGCAAATCAGGAGTCAGTTGTATTTATGATCCGCTACCACCACTTTCATCAAGCGTACTCGGAGGGGCGGATGACTGCACACGAGTTTGTGAGAGTGGTAATGGAGTCAGTGAAAGACAATGACCAGCTTTTTGAAATGTTTGAGGTATTGTGCCGGGCAGATTTATTGTCAGTGGCAAACGAGCAGAACGGCGAATGGCTGAAGGATATGGAGAAGATAAAGGGAGAAATTTTAATTGGATGGAAAACTAGATAACAAATTGGTCAAGTATTGGCTTTGATAGTGATCAGGTATTTTATGAGTCAGTTTGGTTGAATACCTAAATTTTCAATCATTAAGTCAAATGTTTTAAGGGCCTGCATGATTCAAATCGATTGTTAACGCAAAACTCGCTCCTACTTGATAATCTCAAGCAGCTGGATTAGTTTAAGCATATCAATTATCATCATTATGGCTTAATATAGTGAAATAATACCTAAATTACTTCTTATGACTGAGAAAACACAATACGATCATCGGGAGATATCTAAAGCAGATCGTGATGGCGCAGTCAGAGATATGGCAGCTGTGACCAAGAATTTTGAAGTAAATATTAGGAAAATTGTTACAGCTTTCCTAAGTGATTTGGATGATACCTATGAGTTGCTAATAAAAAGCAATACACAAGAACAAAATAGCTACAAGCTTAGGCTAATACTTGAAATATTAAAGAACCTTAAGGTTATTGCACATGATTTGGATGGAGTTTTTTCCGTTTTAAATGAAGTCGTAAAAAAACAAAATAATAATCTGTCTGATTTGACAACATACGAAAAATCTATCCAAAGCGATATAAATGTTGCTTTAGAAACTATTTTAAAGCCATTATTGCACCAAATAGAGGTTATTGATGATAGATTGTTGGAAGCATCAGTCATTAATAGTTTTGAGCCAGATAAGAATTGGTATGAATTTAAAACGTGTTTAAAATCTCTTCGTAGAACTATTAGTTTGCTAAAAATAGGTTTTGAGGCGAATGCAGCCGAGGCAACTTCTAAAATTGAAATTATTACTTCAAAGATAACTGATGGAATGGATGCTAGAGCAGAATCTGTAAGAGAAATTAATATATTTCAAAAGAGTGTACTTGATTTTAAAGCGTTACATGAAAAGTGGTTAGCAGAGGGTGGGATTGGTCCAGAACCAATTCTAGAAGATTCTAAGCAGGCCAAATCTGATTTGGAGAAGAATAAAGAATGGTTGGAAATATATACTTTCGTTCAAAAAAAACATAAGGAGTGGGTAGACAATGGAATGATTGGCCAAGAGCCAATTGTAAGTCGTTATAAATATGAAGATGTAAAACAAATTGAACCTGATGAGCTATTTACACTCCTAAAAGACTATGTAGATAAAGCCAGGCTGGAAAAGGACAAATTTATTAAATCTTTGTCAAAAAGAATTGAAGAAATAAAGTTGGTATACTCAGAAAGCGGGTTTGTAAATCAATTTCATGGCGTGGAATTACTAGGCCTTAGTGATAGTCAGTCTCATCATGAGCCAGTTCGAGGAAATCTCACTGAAATTCTTGATACTTTAATCAAGCAACTAGACAGCGACCTTGATGAATTAATTAGAAGCGATTCTATTCCTTCATTTGCAGCAGATGACAGTGGTCACTTGCTGGATAATCATGAAAATAGAGAAAATTTAAGAAAATTTTTTGAAGAAGTGAAAAAAGTTGACGATAAACTCAAGGAGAGCTCGTTTCAGGTATTGAACAATGCTCTGTATAATATTATGCATATTGCAAAGACTATTAATATAATATTTTTAAGTAATAAACTCGCTCCTGAAGCTGATGAAAGATATGTTTTGCTAATGACCGTGATGGCCTCCTTGATCCGAGATTTAGAAAATTTAGAAGCCAATTTTTTTAGGGATGAGGGTGGAAGAAGAATCGATATTGGTAATGACCAAAGTAGGTTCTATAAGATTGCGAGAGCTGAGGAAAG
>CAZSHY010000036.1:0-11254 GCA_964607125.1 uncultured Pseudomonadales bacterium
ATTGGAGTACGCAGTGGAGATGAATAGGCTGATAGACCATGAAATGGAGGGAAGTATTGGGTAGCTGGAAGGGTATGTGTATTTTTATCCTCGGTGAACATTCGTTCAAGACGGCTAAAAACCCACATACCCTTCTAGCCATACTTCCCTCCATTTCATGAATAAGCAAGGCAGTATGAAAACATACACAGTCAAACGCGACCAGCACAAACAAATCAAACTAACCGAGCCGGGTGAGTATGTCATCGTGTTAAGTGAGCCCGGCGCAGAAGCGGTTGTGGTAGGGTCATTTGCCGCCAACGGCAGCGACCAGGTGATGGTAAGTGTAAAGGTCCATCACACTGCGCCCAACACCAAGGCTACTACTACGCTCAAAGGTGCAGCAGATGATCAAGCCTTTATCAAGTTTGTGGGTAGTATTGTGATTGACAAAAATTGTGGCAGCTCCAATTCTTTTTTGACCGAGCGGATCTTGCTACTCTCTGACAGCGCGCGCGCCGAAGCGGTGCCAGAGCTGGAAATTCTGACCGATGATGTGAGGTGCTCGCACGCGGCCAGTGTCAGCAAAATCCCCGAGGCGCAGCTGTTTTATTTAATAAGCCGAGGAGTGAGCCGGGAGGAGGCTAAGAAGTTGGTGGTCGAGGGGTTTTTGACGTAAAGAAACTTTGAACAATTCATATTTGATTCAAGATGTGATTACTTATATAATATAATTATAAGTCATATTTATCTGTATGCTAAATGAATTTTTAAACTCACAAACAGTGCGAGAACTCAGGTGGTCTTCGGTAAAAGAAAAATATCCAGAATTGACTCTAAAATCATTTGCAGTACTAAAGGGATATCCTGGTTTAGTTTCTCAAAAGATCGGTGAACACTCGCCAATGGCTATGCGAATAGGTTTAGAGATTTTGCAGAAATTAATGGTTGATCTTGATGAAATACAGTGGCTTTCTAGTAAGTTATTTTCTGTTGAACTCTCAAATAGTACGCTTGGTATTTCTGGTTCAAACGGTGAGAGGACCAATTACTTTGGTGTTGTTCAAGGTTTAAATAAAACTGAATTGCCCATTTTTATTCTATTTCCCGCTGATGAACCTATTGCTTGGGATACATACTACAAAAAGATTGCTCTTGCATATGAAAAAGAGATGCGGAATGGTTTGAGTACAGATGCTCCCTACACACTACTTTTTTTGCCCGAAAAATCCAATGTCTCTGCGTGGGTTATCTCTTTTGGTCCACTTAGAATTATATCGCCTAAGGCAAAACAGTTGTTTAATTTTGGCTTGGGGTATCACCCACACCATGAACAAGAGCATGCAGAGCAACAAATGAATAGGACAGATTTTTACTATCGGCTGCTAAGTCCATTAACACTGTACGATGAGGCATTTGCTATTTTGGCAAGTTTTCAAGCATTTAGGAGAGATTACTCTGACTTTGTATTGTCAAATGGGGGTGGGAAACCTGATAACATTAACATGTGGATGCCCAATGTTGCAGACTTCAATGTCGAACGAAGAGGCACGCCACCAATGAAGACAATTCCTGTCGGAAATGAATTGAGAAGGGTGCTCGATCTAGGTGGCGCTAGGACTGTAGATGCTATGGATCCAATGTTTATTAACAGCCTTCGGGGTAAGCCATCGCAACATCTTTTTCCTGGGGGAAATGAACACATGTATCTTCGTCAAATGCTTGATTTGGATCTTTCCAGTGTGCGACTTAAACCTTTTGGTGAGCTCATGAGTCCTCATTTTGATAGCGCAAAGTACCCACAGTTTATGTGTTTTGCACTTTTTATTGAAGAGATGATCGCTTCATTGGGTGTTGATTTAAGACGACAATTGGATGTCTGGTGTAGAAATAAAACACTTGTGACATATAGTGAGCATGAGCGGTTGGAAACGATAATTGATGTATTGTGTGAGAGTTTATTGAAAAAAACGCAACTGGGCATGTACCAAGAAATTAGTGGCGAACACTATTTACTAGGTAGCAAACGGATTACATATGATGACCTGGAGCGCTACTGCGCAGTCCATCCTGAGGTTGCCGACTGGGATTTGGCCAGAAAAGAAGAACTTCTTTGGCACTTTATTGCTGGTGGCAATATGTACTTGAGTCAAGAAGAAAGAGCGCAAATAGGAAATATTTTGGCAAGGAAGCTTCATGAAAAGGGAATGATCATTCGAGATGAAGCTGAGCGTTGGTGGTTGGAGAGAGGTCTCGACCTAGTTAAGAAAAGGTTAGCAAGCGCTGAAGTGATTAATTTTCTTGAACTAGAGTAGACACTGGTTGGGAAATTTATTCCTGTGCTGACACGGCGATGGTGACAATCTCTCCTACAGGAAGGTCTTTTTTACGCGCATGAGTATGTGGCAGATTGTTATTTCTTAGAGCTGCTACGAATTCACTTAGTTGCTCTGGTACGTTGTAAAAAATCAGCTCACCGTCTTCAGCTCTATCAATAGGGGTTGTCGACTGTCCACTCCCTAATGGGGTACACATTTTCTGAAATGTATGGTGTGCACGTAATGTGGCGTATAGCTCAGAATGAGGATGCAGAAACGTTCTGATAGCATCTAGCTGCTTATGCAACGCGCCTAAACTAGCCGTAGTATTTGGAATAAAGACCGCAGGCGTTTCAGATCGTTTACTTAATAGTAAAAGCTCTGTTTGAGAGCCAGGTATCTCTGGATCTATCGTAGCCCTGTATAATACACCTATGCTCAACTCTTCGCATTTGAAACTAGACTTCCCCATCCTCGCCCGCACCATCCATGGCCACCCGCTGGTCTACCTGGACAATGCTGCCACTTCGCAAAAACCACAGGCGGTGATTGATGCCATCTCCAACTACTACACCAATCACAATGCCAACGTCCATCGGGGCGTGCACACCCTTTCGGATGAAAGCACAAGCTTGTGGCATGATTCTCGCCAAACTATTGCTAGTTTTTTTGGCGCTCGTGATGAAGAGTTGATTCTCACCCGCAACACCACTGAGGCTATCAACATCATTGCCTACGGTTGGGCAGACCACAACTTGGGTCGGGGGGATGTGGTGCTAACCAGTCTCATGGAACATCACTCTAACTTAGTGGTTTGGCAACAAGTTTGCGCGCGGACTGGTGCGCAGCTAGAACTGATTCCGGTTCTGCCCAACGGTGAGTTGGACATGGATTGGTTTGATGCTCGTTTGACCACAACGGCTAAAACCGGTGATGTGCGGCTCGTCGCCATCAGCCATGTTTCTAACACCCTCGGTACCCTAAACCCGATTGCTCAAATAATTAAGCGCGCCCACGCAGTGGGCGCTGTGGTGGTAGTAGATGGGGCGCAAGCCGCTCCACATATGCGAGTCAACTTTGATGGACACAAGGCTGATTTTTATGCATTTAGCGGACATAAAATGCTCGGGCCAATGGGCTGTGGCGGGCTACTGGTCAAACACGAACTCTTACCAAAGTTACAGCACCCCACTGGTTGTGATGTGCCGTTGCCCAATGGCGATGGTTTACTTTATCCAGTACTTTTTGGCGGCGGAATGATTGATGAAGTTCACCCACTCTACGCGCGATTCCACACCGATCCTCGGGACCGCTTCACCGCCGGAACGCCCGACGTGGCTAGCGCGGTCGGCTTAGCCGCAGCTTGTACTTATCTTGCTGAAATTGGTATGGATCGGGTGGAGCAGCATGACCGCGATCTAGTCGAGTACGCGCTGGAAAAACTGAGCGACGTGCCTGGCCTGACACTGATCGGCCCCGACCTACCTACTAGTCAAGCCAAGCGTAATCGGGTGGGCTCAGTGGCATTTCTAATGGATGGGATTCACGCCCACGACGTGGCTCAGGTCCTGGATAGTCAGGGCATTGCCGTCCGTTCTGGTCATCACTGCACCATGCCTTTGCACGAACATTTTCACTGGCAAGCTACCACTCGGGCCAGCTTCCAAGTGTATAATTCGTACACAGATATTGACGCTTTGTTCGAGGGACTTAGTCAGGTACAAAAAGTACTCAAATAGCATATAAGAACGATGTCATGAATCTAAATTTGCACGCACTAGTAGAGCATAGAAAACCCAAACAGAGTAATAAACTCACAGGTTTTGCACTTTTCAAAAAAGCTCTGCTTTCACTGGCAGCGGCATTCTTTTTGATTGTCGTTACCTTTCGTATGGAGTACCTCTATTCACGAGCAACTCGGATCAACATTGAAATGCTCTGGCTTCGTTACGTTGTGTTCTTACTGCTGTGGTGGCAGGTTTGGCTGTATCAGCATCTCACTTTAGCTAAGCCACTATCGGCGCTGCGTGCCGGTGGAGCTACGCTAATCTCCATGGTTATATGGGAAATACTCGTACTCGTAGCATTACGCATTTTTGGCGCTTCAGCTCTTAAGCCAGAGTGGGGCACATTGATGCTCGTGGCCGTGGGCGCTGTCGTCGTAGCTTTGGTATTTAAGAAAATGCTGGGACTATCGCTCAAGCACAGCTACTTAATAGCGGCAGGATCTGTACTGGGTCTGCTACCACTACTGACTCTGCTTATGGCTTTTAATGAGTACCTCTTGTCATGACCACAGACCTTTATCAGGAACAACTATTGGAGGAAGCACGAGCGCCTAAAAATCAGGGCAAAATTTCTGACGCAGATGTGTTAGCGGTGGCTTTTAACGCCAGTTGTGGAGATAAAGTAGAAATGAGTCTCAAGTTAGATGAGGATAAAACTCACATCATAGACGTGAAGTGGAACGGCGCGGGCTGCATCATTAGTCAGGCTGGTTTGAGCGTGCTGAGTCAACGCCTTAAGGGCATGCCAGTGGCAGATGTTAAAAATTTGAATTTACCTGACCTGCTTAATTGGTTGGGTTTGAGTGAAATATCCCCTGGTAGAATTAAATGTGCGCTCTTGGGTGTGAGCGCACTTAAGCAGGCACTCTGAGATTCCAAATTATGCTGGCGCTCGGTGTTGCTTTAGCCAGTCCGAGATTTGCTGGGTGGAAAACGAACTGGTTTCAGCTTCAATCACAAACTCAATAACTTCTTGATTACTTACCTGAATCTCAACGCCGTTCTGCTGCAAAAAACGCAGCATGCAGAAAAATGCGGTTCTTTTGTTGCCATCCAAAAACACATGGTTTTTGAGCAAGGACTGAAATAGGGCGCCCGCCATTTGTTCTAGTGAGGTATATAGATAAACACCGTTAAATGTGGCTTTTGGCCTTTCCACGGCAGCGTGTAACAAAAGCGCGTCGCGGAGACCAGGCTTGCCACCACCGACACGAATCATAGTAGTATGGATGACCAACACCTCCTCCAGCTGAAGAAATGTGGGCTGCAGTCGTGGCGAACTCTTACTGCTTGGCGAGGGCTTTAATGGCGGGACCATAGGTTTCTTCAATTGTTTTGAGCCAGGAAAATAGCTGGGGGTTGAGCCGCACTGACGAAGCATTTGCTTCATCTGTAACGACCAAGGTTTTGGTAGCAGAATCGGGCTGAACAAACATCAGGTCGCCCGCGCGAAGTCCGCTTTCAGAAATGAATTGTTTTGGTATAGTAATGGCAAGCGAGTTGCCAACTTGGATTATTTTCTGCAACATATTATAACCATGTTATAACACGATTGGCTATTTGTCAAGTTATGCACATTTTCATTGGCTCATCCAACCCAGTCAAAATTGAAGCCACCAGGCTAGCAGCTCTCCCGCTTTGGCCCGAATTAACGGTCAATGGATATGAGGTGGAGACAGGTGTGCCAGAGCAACCACGCTCGGACGCAGACACACGGCTGGGTGCTGAGAACAGGGCTACCAAAGCCATGGCTCAAGGCTTGACCGAGCATCCTGAGCTAGCACAGCCCAACGCAGGCGAACAGCCGAGTGTGCTAGGAGTCGGCATGGAAGGTGGCGTCTTCCAGTCTGGACACGAGCTTTGGGCAACAGTCTGGGCCGCTGTGGCGGACCCATCAGGCAGGCTAGTCGTAGCCAACGGTTCCCGGTTTGTCATTCCGCCAGAAATTGCTGCCCCAATTTTAGCCGGTGGCGAAATGGGCCCGGTGGTTTCCCAGCTGGCTAATGTGCCTGACCTGCGTAAGAAACAGGGGATGATTGGTTTAGTGACCAACAACCATGTCACCAGAACTGAGGAATACAGCAACATCATAAAAATGGCCATTGGACTCTGGTATGGCCAGAGTCAACCTTGGCAGTCGGGCATTCATTACGCTTGACTTCCAGGCAAGTTCTTGGTTGAATAGGAGGCCATGACTGATCAAGCCTCTACCGCGGTGGTGCCACCGCAGCGTTTCCTGGCTCGCTTTGAAGAAAAAGTTGAGTTCAATGAAAAGTTTGGCGAGTATCATTTTGAGTTGGTCGAGCCAAGTCGTCTCACATTTAAGTCTGGCCAGTACGTGTCACTCAAGGTTAGTCCTGAGGGTGAGCGTAGGTCATACTCTATCGTCAGCTCGCCGAGTATTGACCATGGCTTTTCATTAATGATTGATGTGTCTCCGGGTGGCAAAGGTTCAAAATACGCAGCCGGGCTGAAATTTGGCGACCAAGTGGAGGTCCTAGCTCCCATGGGTTTGTTTACGCTTCAACCACCACAAACCACCGCCACTCCCATAGTTATGATTGCAAACGGTTCCGGCATTGCTCCCTTTCATGCCATGGTGCTGGACTTGCTGCAAATCCAACAGTTTAATCTACCGCTAACCCTTTTTTGGGGCATGCGCTATGTCCAGGAGTTATTTTGGCTGGAAGAATTTAGAGAACTAACAGACCATTTCCCCAACTTCCAATTTCATCCAGTTGTTTCCAAAGCGCTTGAACAGTGGCCGCTGTGCCGGGGCAGAGTTACTGACTGCTTGTCCGTCCATGCTATTCCCACAGATGCCGATTACTATGTGTGTGGCAGCAAAGAAATGATCAAAGACGTGGGCGCCCTCCTGATTCAACGCGGCATAGCAGCACCAAGAATTTTCCACGAGAAGTTTTTCTAACATGCAAACCACACTTAACGACCCCTCAGTCACCATTAGCACCCGCGCCGACGGCGCGGTAGTTCAAACCAAGCAAGTAGGTAGATACAGGGTTGAGGTAATTAGGGACAAGTGTATTGGCGCCGCCAGTTGCGTGGCTCTAGCACCCAAGGTATTCCAAATGGATGCAGAAAAAATTGCGGTGGTCATTTCACAAGACGGTAATGAAGACGACATGAAGCTACTGGCTGCCCAGAGCTGTCCCACGGCAGCGATCATTGTTACTGACACTCAAACAGGCGTTCAAGTCTGGCCACTGCCTGTTGCATAGGTTGATCATAGTATGATATATAGAAGCAAGGAACGATAACCATGAAGAACATTCCACTCCTGGTAGGAACCATCGTCGGCAGCTTGCTGCTGGTCGGAGCGCTTGCGTTCTTTTTTTCGGGACCAAGTGCAACTCAGCCCACCGCTAGTGGAATTGATATGACAGCACTGACTCAAGACGCGCGAAATGTAAAAGGCGGCAACAACACAGGAGCATCGGCCACTGCCTCGGCACAGGCTACAAGCTCTGCTGTTACACAACCAGTTGTCACGATTGTTGAATTTTCTGATTTTCAATGCCCGGCGTGCAGGTCCGCTCAGCCTGCAGTCACTCAGGTTATGCAAAAGTACGGCTCTCAGGTGAAGTTAGTTTTCAAGCATTTTCCGCTTGACTCAATTCACCCCAATGCTCGTCTAGCAGCCCAGGCTTCAGAAGTAGCTGCAACCCAAGGTCAATTCTGGATGTACCATGATTTACTTTTCGTCAAACAGCCAGAATGGGAGAAAATTGCTGACAAAACCAAACTCCTGGAGTACTTTGGTCAGCTGGCGGGCCAGCTTGGGCTAGATGTTAATCAATTTGTGGCTGCCATTGAAAAACCCGAGATTGCCGCGCTGGTTCAGGCCGATTCAGCGCTAGGTGATAGTATTAAGATTCAGGCCACACCTACATTTTTGGTAAACGGACAAGCGGTTTCTGCCCCACAGTTGCTCACAACTGTTGAACAGCTTGTCGTAGCACAGTAATAGCAGGGGAGCCCAAAAGAGGCTCTAAGGAAGAGGGGTAGTTAATGAAAAAATATTCACCATACATCTTGCCCGCCATAGTCATGGGCGTGGTGTTGTTGTTGGTATTTCGCTGGTACAGCAATAGAACTCAGCCAGTTTCGCAAGGCGAGCTATTTGGCGAGGGCGTCCAGATTGAAGACTTGAGTGACACAGATGCTCGCGAGGTCATGACGAGCACTGCTAGCACCATCAATACTGTCCAGTTAGAGCCTGGTGATGAGGCTGGTGATGGACTTGCCATGGTTCGCTACGAGCTCAAAGAGGATAAAGTTAGATTTAGTGTTATTGCCAATGTTGAAGCCACAACTGAACCTTATCAAGTTTGGTTGAAAGAGGTAGGTGGAGACTCAATGCGCAAGGCATTCATGCTTGAAAGTGGCAAGGGTGGCTACGTCGGCAGTGCCGCGTTGCCAGCTAACCTGCTGCCATTCGAAGTGGTAATCAGCACTGCCACTGATGCTGCCAACGCGCTTGCTCATCCACTCTACTCAGGAATTATCGGTCAAACGGACCAAGAATAAAGATATCAGAAAGGGGGATACACGCACACATGCCAGGCTAGCCTCAAGATTTGCATCTTGAAGTGAATCCCGAGTGTGATAAGCTAGAACAAACCTCGAGAGAGGATGGAAATAGCCGCTCGTATCAAACTTTAGAAATCAAGACAGTCGGAGCGGAACAAGTACGTAGTAACAAACCGGGTAGAACCGGTACAAAAGGAGTATTTATGGCAGACAAAGCCTTTGCCTACACCAATTCTAAGGGTCAGACCTACTATCTGCACACCAAAGATGTCACCCTGAAGAATGGTCGCCAACAGCGCATCTATTTCTTCGCTCGTGATGTCAGACCCGGCGCTCTGCAAGCAGTTCCCGCTGGTTATGAAGTCATGGAAACCAAGCGCACCGCTATGCCAGTGCTCAAGCGCAGTAAGTAATCTGCGTTTCATCTGAAAGTGAAAACCCCAGGCCTAGCCTGGGGTTTTTGATGGTGGGGCGGGTGTTACAATAGCCAGATAGAATATGCCAACACCGTTAGAAACACAAGTTTGGACTGCCCTAGGTACCGTCATGGACCCTGAGCTGAATGTGGATATTGTTAGCTTGGGACTTATTTATAGCGTCCAGAGTTCAACTGTGCAGTCGCCAGGCGGAAGCGTCAACAAGATTCACATTATCATGACGCTAACTACCCCGGGGTGTCCTTTGGCGAGCGTATTTGATGGCCTGCTTAGATCAGCACTTTTTGGCATTCCAAATTTGGATTCTGAGCAAGATGTAACCATTGAGTTAACTTTTGACCCACCCTGGGTCCCAGACATGATGAGTGCCGAAGCCAGAGCAGAACTTGGGTTTGATTAATCTCACAAATTTTTGTATAACTAGGGCAAGTACTAAATAATGTAGTAGTTGTACTCGAGGAAATTAACCATATGCAAAAATTATCACTCATTGCTGGCGCGGCTGTTTTATCTCTCTTGGTAACTGGATGCACGCTGCAGAAACAAGCACCGGCGAATGAGCCGAGGGTAGAAACTCAGGAGCAAACAACGGGCACAGCTGGAACAGGTATGGTTGAATCTGAGCAAAAAATGGATATGACGGTCACAGGGGACCAGGAAGGCGCAGAGATAGTCAGCCAAGAATCAGAAACAAAAGTCATGCTTAAGGCGAGCAACTTTACTTATGGTACGTCCAAAATCACGGTCAAAAAAGGATCAACACTCATCTTAGCCGTGACGAATGAAAAGGGATTTCACGACTTCAAAATTGATGAGTTAAAGATTGACAGCGGCATGATTAAAGAAGGTGATACCTGGGAAGTAACTGTTCCCACCGACACAGTTGGCAGTTTTGAGTACTACTGCAGTGTTGGGGAACATCGGGCCAACGGCATGAAGGGTACTCTCACAATCGTGGAGTAGTGGGGTAGAATAAGTTCATGTCCACCAAACCGCAGATTATGATCGGTGCCGATCACCGAGGATTTATGCTCAAGGAACAACTTGAGGCATGGTTGATTGAACTAGGTTATCAAGTCACTGACTGCGGCAGCCATGCCTATGTCACAGATGACGATTACCCAACTATGGCTGCCGCGGTGGGTTCGGCTGTGGTTTTGGGTGATGCTTCAGCAAATTTGTCTGCCCAACCCGGTTCGGATTTCAGACTCGGCATTTTACTCTGCGGATCAAGCATTGGGGTAACCATCGCAGCCAATAAGATTAATGGTGTGCGAGCAGGTAGCGGCTTTGTGATAGAAGAAGTTGTGCATGGACGCGCTGCCGATGACATAAATATCTTGACACTAGCAGCCGATCACACAACCTTGGAACAGGCCAAAAGCTTGGTCAGCGCCTTTGTAAATACACCATTTGACCACTCGGATCGGTCGATTCGGCGCCTGGCAGCAGTTCAAAACTTAGAAAGAACTCAGGCATAACCTATGACACTTTATCCGGCACTACTGACCGATGACCCAGAAGTATTTGCCCACCAACTCGGGCTGGTGCTTAAAGACGGCCGTCTAAAGACAATTCAGGTGGATGTGATTGACGGTGAGTTTATTGATAACACAACGTTATTTCCGTCAGAATTAACGGAATTTGATTTTGGAAATTTGAATCTAGATCTGCACCTGCTGACTGAGGAGCCTCAGGACGTTGTTCAGGAGATACTTGACCTAGGCGGCCAGCTGCCGGTGCGAAGTATCATCGCGCAGATAGAACACATGACAAGTCAGCAGTTCTATGTGGATGAAGTAAAAGGTGCTGGTTATAGAGTCGGCATGTCGGTAGATTTTTTTACTCCACTGACTGCCATTGAGCCTGATATTTGGCGACAACTAGATTTGGTTCAAATAATGGGCAATGAGGCAGGCTTTCAAGGTGCCCCCTTGCATCCATTAGCAGTGGAAAAAATCGCTCAAGCACGCGCATTTTGCCAGTCGCGTCAGCTTGACCCAGAAATTGTAGTTGATGTGGGCGTCAAGACAGATAATTTCAAATCTTTAATTAAGGCTGGTGCATCCAGCGTTTGTGCCGGTAGCGCACTCTGGAGTGCTTCTGATTTCACACAAGTGGTGAGTGAGTTTCTCAGTTAGGTACGCTAGAATGGGTCTTATACATGAAACGAAGCATTAAA
>CAZSHY010000037.1:0-4199 GCA_964607125.1 uncultured Pseudomonadales bacterium
CAGTCATATGCGCTGGGCGCAACCGCTTACGAGGACCAGCCAGAGGCGCAGACTGAAATTAAACAAATTAACTTTATGGCCTTCCGAGCTGGCCAGGAAACATTGATTGAACGTGGAGACTGGGAGCCACAGGTGGACTATGCGGCGTTTATTGCTGACTCAAATATTGACTACGACCAGATCAAGCATTTGTATCAGGTGGGCAGGCGTTGGAGTCTTGAGTATTTTGACTCAATGTATGCCAGAGTTGGCATGAAGTTTGACGACTTCTTTTTTGAGAGCCTAGTCGGTGAATTTGGGGTGCAGATTGTACGAGAATTTCTGGCCAAGGGCGTATTTGAAGAAAGTCAGGGAGCTATAATTTTTCCAGGCAAAAAGTATGGGCTACATGATAGAGTTTTTATCAACTCGCTTGGTCTGCCTACCTATGAAGCCAAGGAGCTGGGCTTGGCCCCAGAGAAGTATCGTCGCTATCCTTACGATTACTCCATTATCATCACGGGCAATGAAATCAACGAGTATTTTAAAGTGCTCCTTCAAGCTTTAACCTTGACCCGACCAGATCTTGCAATTAAAACTATTCACCTCTCCCACGGCATGGTTAGGTTGCCTGAGGGCAAAATGTCCAGCCGTACCGGTAAAATCTTAACCGCTGAGTGGCTGATGGATGAAGCGCATGCTCAAGCCAGGGAAAAGGTGGATGAAGTGCGGGCAAACAAGCAGTCTGAACTGGATAATCCAGAGCATGTTGCCGAGGCGGTAGCGCTCGGGGCAATCAAGTACGCTTTCCTCAAGAACGGTATTGGTGGTGATATTTCCTTTAGCTTCAAAGAGTCACTTAGTTTCCAGGGTAATTCCGGTCCATATTTGCAGTATACGTTTGTGCGGTGTCAAAGCATTTGGCAAAAAGCATTGACGCTCTTAGATCAATCGGGAGCGGCAGATGCTAGCTTATCTATTAATAAACATATTGATACATTGCTAAATAGTAAATCATATTTAAATCATTCACTAAACAAGCAAGAGATTGATCTATTGCGAAACATTTACACATATTTTGAAACATTAGCTCATGCTGCGCAAGATCGCGCCCCACATTACCTTTGCACTCAGCTTTACGAGTTGGCGCAGAGCTTTAATGCGTTCTACGGTGAGAACTTGGTAGTACCAGCGGCGGGTGGGGGAGAGTCGGTCGGTTTGGTGGAGTTGACCTCGCCACAGACGTCATTCCGGCTGTTATTAGTGACAGCAGTAGCTCAAGTCCTGCGACACGGTTTAGACGTGTTAGGCATCGCTACAGTTGAGCGAATGTAGGGGGGGGAGATAGATATTTCACAACTGACGGTTATTGCTCTGCGAAGTTAGTCTCTCCTAGTGATTTTGTGAATCTAATCACGTTAGTGTCATCGGAGCTAAGTCTATAGGTCAAGCCTGCATTTGTGGGGATAGTCTGCATATCAGCCATGAACGCCAGTGCTGCTAAATCGATGGCAAGATAAGGTGGGTTTTCAGTTCCACTAAGCATTCTTAGCTCTTCATTGAACTTTTGCAGGTCGAGTTCACCATCAACTAATGAATTCTTGTATACACCTAAAACGTCTATGCCGGATTGTTGATATATCAATCTAAGTTGCTTGGCTGCTGCGTCAACACCGACATTGGTAACACTCGTTCTTTCTCCGTTTACAAAAGTAGATTGAAGCTGTACTTCAATTTGATTGCCATTTTCTGCTTTTAAAGCAGAAAGAATTTCAAGTGCAATTCTTGTCGATGATTCATAGTCGATTTCTGGTGGATTATCTTGATTTTCTGGCAGTTTGCCATCGACAAGCACATAACTTACGGGTAATCCATAGCGGGATTCTGGAACAAGTGCCATGGTTTGGCCATTTCGTCGGAGGTAAATTATTGCGCCGTCAACGTCCACCGTCCAAGTCGAAATCTCCAACTCAATTCTGGCTGGACTTTGTGCCTCAGGATTAGAGGCTGAATAAAATTTAGAAATTTCATCGGCTTCAGTTAAAGTAGCACCTGTTGTAAAAGGTCCGTACGCTTCCTGGTGATCTGAAAACTCTCTATTGATTGTTTCAGAATCATCGTGCGAATGAAACTCAAAGGTTTCCACTTGCGGAGCGGCTTCCCATATTTCGCTATCTGTTAGCAGAGGTAATACAACTGCTTCAGGGCGTAGAGAGAGCCTTCCAAAGAATTGTGAGTCCCAACCAAACCTTCGCCTTTTTGTATGGTAGTTAGAACACCTTGTCCATTGGTCATCATGATGAGAGCTGCTAGATCCTCTAAAGTCAAGCCATCTGTTAGCACCAAATTTCCAGATTCATAAAGAGTGGTTAAGTGCGCCAAGAGCATATCTGGGCTCAAATTTGCAAAAGTGGAGAATAGCTTATTATCCAAGAGTGCGGGGTTTTCAATTCCAGTTTCAACTATCTCTTGATTATGAATGCTGAAATATCTGGCCAGGGCATCTAAATTGTTTATTAGATCTAGTCCGCGTATTTGTCGGTCACCATTATTCAGAAGCGCTGTAGTTACAAATAATGGTATTGTGGCAGAGTGGGTACCATCTTGATTTTTCAGATCTCGATGGTAAAGAATTGCAGCAAGTTGGTTTGCAAGAGCGTCGACAGCTTGACTATGATCAGATTCGCTTAGAAGCAGGCTGAAGCCAGCGCCTTCGGTCATCGATTGATACTTTCCCTCACCATCTTTAAAAAATGTGATCGGACCACCAAAGGCAGCGCAATAAAATCTCAGGGTAGAATCTTTTGTCAGTACAACATGAGCTGAGCAGAGAGAACCTTGAATTCTGTCAATATTTGTATTTGGCTCATGCCCAAGAAGTGCGTGATCTCTTAGGTATGCGTTCTGGGCATCTGGAGAATCCTGCACGGATGCACTTGGCGGATTGGCTGTACCTAGTTTTTCAAATAAATTTCTAATCATCTCCTCAGCTCGCTCAAGTTCGGAGAGTATTTCGGGGTCGGTGACGGTTTCTTCAACCCTGGGTATGCTGCCATACATGTCCGCCGCATGACGACTCTCCTGATGTTGGATAACATATCCACCTACAACCATGCTAAGCCCTATAAATGCCTGAAAAACCCTGCCAAATTTAGAGTGCCTGAACTCGCGGATTCTTTCAGATAGTGGCTTTTGAATTTGTGAGGGTGAAGTGGGATTTTCTACCTGAAGTGACATGCTTTCCTTACTGTTACAGTAACCTTCTATAACAAGACCTAGTTATTCTATCACTTTTCTCCCACCAATCGCTACATGCTTGCGTTATAATCCCCATGCACTATGTTTACATTTACCCATCAAACCCTTCCATCTAGTCTTCAGGTAGTCACTATTCCCATGGCAAGCGTGGAGTCAGTGACGGTCCTTGTTTTGGCCAATACTGGCTCGCGCTACGAGACTGCCAAGGAGGAGGGGATTGCCCACTTTCTCGAGCACATGGTCTTCAAAGGCACTGCGAATTACCCGGACGCTCAAGCGATCTCGCTAGCCATCGATGAGCTTGGTGCAGACTCCAACGCATTTACCAGCAAAGAGTACACCGGCTACTACGTCAAATCTGCCGCGCGCCACGTCTCGCGTGCGCTCGACGTGGTCTCAGATATGCTCCTCACTCCCAAACTTCTGCAAGAGGACATTGATAGAGAAAAAGGCGTCATTATTGAAGAAATCAACATGTACAAAGACACGCCCATGAGACACATCTCAGAGCTGTTTGAAGAAATGACCTTTTTGGGTACGGGCTTGAGCCATGATGTGGCCGGCAGCAAGGACAGTGTCAGCGCTCTCAACAGAGAGGATTTTGTTGCATTTATTAAGAAATGGTACGGACTGGGCAACCTAATAGTGGTCTTGGCTGGGCATGCTTCAACTGTTGAGAGTCCAGCCACCCTGAAGCTAGTTGCCGATGCTTTTGACAAGAAATCTGCTGACGAATCGCTCAATCAGCGTCCTGCAGAAAAAATTGCCGTTGAACCATTCTTGTCTTCCGCTTCTCCCGCCGGTCCATTTTCAGACAAACGTCTGCACATAGAGAATCGGCCTACTGAGCAGGCTCATCTTGTTCTCGGCTGGCCAGGTTTGGCCCGCAGTGACGAGCGACGCCACGCTCAACTCCTCCTTGGAACCATTTTGGGTGGCAACATGAGCTCTCGGTTGTTTAC
>CAZSHY010000037.1:4209-11236 GCA_964607125.1 uncultured Pseudomonadales bacterium
GTGCGCGAAAAGCGCGGCCTGTGCTACTACGTCCGTTCAGATGTTGACTACTACCATGACGGCGGCGTTTTCGGCGCTTCTGCAGGCGTAGACCCAAAAAGAATTGAAGAAGCTCTTGATGTTATTATTGCTGAGTTTAACGCCTTGGCACATGGCGATAAGCCAGTTACGGCAGACGAGCTGAGTAAAGCCAAAGAGTATGTGTCTGGCACTACGGTTTTAAGTTTTGAAGATAGTCGCAGTGTGGCTCAATATTTTGGCTTGAAGCTAACTCTGAACAATAAAATAGAATCTCCAGATATCTTGTTGGAAAAAATTCGCGCAGTGACTCTTGAGCAAGTGCAAAGCCTGGCTGTTCAATTAGTTAAATCTGGAGAAATGCGTTTGGCAGTGATTGGGCCATATGCAGACGCGAAGAGGTTTGAGAGATTTGTGGGATAGTCCGTCGGTTTTACATCGCCATGCGTATGGCTAAATGTGAATATGGACAAAGGCAAAAATTTGAGACACTCAAGATTTCCGATTCTCGTCTGTTATGGGCAACATGCCATCGTGAGGAGATTCCGTGCTTAAAGCTCAACTATTTCTGCATCATAGCTTTCAATAGACGGCTCTTTAGGGCCTTGAGTGCTTTGACTATATTCCCGTCCAGTTTCAGCTGGCAGCCGCATTGTTCTTTGGCTGTTTCCCAGCCATGCCGCGCGTATGAGATTTCCAGGTTTCATAGACAATCCGAGTCCCCTTCGGAGAAAGTTTGGAGCTGGGATTGTTTCTAAGTGCACCGATAGTCCGTGTTTATTTGCAAGTTTTGTAACTTGGGCGATGAAATTGTTCAATAGCCGTAGTAATTTTGGATAGTCAGCGATCTCCTGCCTGACTACTTTTTTTACAAAATCTTCTGCAAATTTTGGTAGCCAAGTGTTATCCGTTCCCTCGAAAAGTCCTGGCAATGCTTCGATTATAGATTGAATTACTAATTCTAAAGGCTGAGGCTCAAGCTTAATTTGCCAATGATTAATGGCAATCGAAAAATACGCCTGATTTATTTCACCAAGGACTGTATCAAACAACAAGCCAGTTCGATCAGCATGACTTTGTATCATGCCCAATTGATCAAAGTGACCTTTTTCAAATACTGTATTTGCTGCCCCAGCAAGTGAGATTGTCACAGGTGGCTTCGGAAATTGAATTATTTGCATTTTTGATGCTAATAATTCAATTTCGCGGAGCTTTGCATGAATAAATTTGTAGGCCTCTGGATTATTTTCTTTTGTAATTCTGGTTTGGTTGCCCAGCAGCTGAATAGCACATAACAATTTATGAGCATGTATTTGCCATGATGTGCGAAGCATGTCAAAGTATCCATTTCTAATCCAAGGGGCGGAGGTTGGCGGCAAACTAGTTTGTCCTTTAAGCTCGGCAATTGAACTTTCAGACCCATCAACAAACCTTTGTATGTCATCAGGGCTTGCATAGTCTGCAAGGGCTGAAAAAATGTACTCAATGCCGCAGTGGGAAAAACGAGGATGGTCTAGGGCAATTTTCGAAGCCGTGCGCATCATCGAGTGTTTTTTTTCTTCCGGAAGACCAGTCAGGGCAGATGATGGAAGGGAGCTGAGTACGTTTCGCAGTTGATAAAAAATCGTTGCCCAGTTAGACAGGCTGTCCCTATCGAGAACCTTTCTGGCTTCAGTTTTAAGCCACATATCTTCAGGAAAATTTGCCTCAATCCAGTTCAGAGCCCGCTCTATGCCAACTGCTACGCCCACGAAGAAATCCTCGTTGTCAGGATGTGAGCATGCGTGATCTTTCAGATCAATTAACGCAGCGTGCAGGTTTGAGACGGTAATTTCTCCGTCTGACAAATATTCTTCTGGAGTAGCTAGTTTATCCCCAACGGGATAATGTTGAGATTTATTTTTCCAATAAGAAAACAGAATACTGTTTGTGTCACCATTATCAAAAGGACTTATCATATTCAGTTTTCTATAATCAGTTCTCAGTGAATGTATGCTAACGACAGTATAACATGCCAGCCTCTTGGCAACAGCATTTGCAGCCAGCCAAACCCTAAATATGTGCTTATAGTAGCTTTGAAAAAGTAGTAACTGATTTGAGTTGAAGCTCAGCGGTCATTCTTTACCTCATGACCCGACTATGTCATCATGGTTGGTATGACTGAGATTGCGCCCATTAAGGCGAAAACTGATTTTGAACAGACGCGTGACGCAGATCAGCTCATGCCAATTGAAAAAAGACACGCACTGATTCGACAGGCTGCACTAGAAACTCGGAATCCATTGATTCACATATTTCACTTTTTTGTTTCAAAGGAACTGCTCACTGAACAAACCTTACCCCAGATTATAAATGGTGCCCGATGTAATTTTCCGCTAAATCCCACGAATATAGGGTTGGCAATTACCCATGAGAGGTCCCAGGGTTCTAATGAGGAGTTATTGAGCAATCTAACTTTAGAGCAGGCTCGAGCAGCGATGGAAGAGGTCAACGCTATGAGTCAGCGCGCACATAAAATGCTAGAGCTCAAAATTGAGTCGGATCAGGGGGTGATGTCCTCATTTAACTTTTTGCATAGGATTTCTAGGTTAGCTGCTGACTCCAGGTTGAGGAAACCTAGGCGCAAATACTATCATGAAGCTGCCCGTGAGTCAGAAGAGAAGACAGCTACGCATTTTGGTTTTTCAAGTCCAGAAGAATTACGCGCAGTCTTAACTGACAGGTTGAACCCCATTATGTTGAGGGTCAGATCATTCTTCTCGAAGCAAGTCATGCATGCTTTGGATCAAGATAGCCCGTTTCGCGTAGCCGAACCAATTGGCTCCATAGAGTTAATTCGAGAAATATTTGCTTTTAGCAACAATGAAACTAAACAAATACTAAAAGAAATTGTACTCCTAAATGGAAGGCTTCCTTATGGGTTTGATATCGAATATTCTGAGCTACCTTTGAAAAAACGTTCTGAGCATTTGCCAGATCTAAGAAGAATGGCTGTTCTTCCGGCTGGCCAAGTTGATCAAATTGAATTAAAGCTTGCACAAGATGACAAGCCTAAAGGCGAAATTAATCAGCTTCTTACAGCCATGAGTCAGCTAGGAGTAAATTCGAGTTCGGCTTTTTATATAGATAACAGGCAGATCAAGATTCAAGAACTTAGTACAGATAAAGCATATAAATTTGAAGATAACACTTACCTTACAATTAAAGAACAATTGGATATATTGATCGAATCTCTATTTGTATCGACGGTCGATTTGGCTGATGCGCGCAAGATTGACAAGGCGCTAACATTAAAAACTAGATTAGAAATTCTAGAAGAAATAAACAGGTTAGGCCATAGCTTATTCTGGGACTCATATAGTAGTGAAGCCGGTAGAACTCTGGACATTCCGCTTGCCAATGCGCACAGATTTCAATCTGATGTGCGACATTTGCAACCCAAGCTGAATTCCCCAGCGTCAATCGCTGTTTTTTTAGACAAAGAGCGGTTAACTGACGCGAAACAGTTGGGATGGGGTCATGTGCTTAGGTATGCGCAACGTGCGGCCTACTTTGAAGGGGCAGAGGTCTTCATGAAAGCTGGTAGTTTTGGCATTAACAAAGACATGCTCCATGAGCTTACAAGTTGGAAAATGGGACTGGAAATAGCACTTGCAAAACTAGCCAGAGCATTCTTGTCATTTCAAAGCATGGCGGCAAGCTCGTGGCATGAACTCACTGGTGAGACGCCATTCATGCAACTTGAAGGTGCAAGTCCGTTGATCGGGTCGCTTCCCACTGTTCTGATGAGTCAGCTCAGACCTTTGTTTAAACCAAATTTCTTGGTTTTAGGCAATCCAATGTCCCAGTTCAATGAATTACGTTTGGTCAAGAATTTGGTCACCTATCCCGGGGATGGGACAGGTAGAAGATTTGCTAACTACTTGCTTCCTCAAGGAATTGACGGCGAAAAAACACTACGACTAGTTTCACCTACACCTGCCGAGGTTGGTAAAGCCATTATTGGTGGAAACGAGTTGGTCGATGTAGCCAGGCTTCATCTACCTCAGTATGCTCAGGCAATAAACGTCAGTATTAGATTAAAAGGCAAGAAAGATCAAGACTTCCTGATAGGCAAAGATTTTCGATTGCAGTATGACTCGGGCGGAGGATACTATAGGATTGTTTTTACTCAAGCGGGGAGTGCGAAACTTGGCAATATCAGGGCGATTCATATTGATGCAGAGTTCGTCACGAATAAAAATGATGGTTTTGAGCGGCCGGAGCGAGTCAAATTTTTAACCACCAGACAAATAAACAAGATTAGTGAGTTAGTTCCAATTTTGCGGGACGCTGGTTACCAAAGAATTTCGCAGGAAATTGAACATCTGGTTGCACAAGACGGCAAAAAAAACCGCAAGAAAAAAATTGATGTCATACTTCAACAAATCGGGGTGCCCATAGGACATACTGAAGATCAAGAAGCGTTGACCACTTCTGATATTGAACAAGCAATTAAAAAAGGAAGTCGCTACACTTTTAAAAAAGTTGTGGATTGGGAGAGTTTAGCTCTTGGTATGGGGACAGTACGACTTCCAAAGCCTGACAGAAATGGGTACCTGGCAGCGCAATGCACACATTTTGCAACGCTTCAGGCTTTAATTTTCAACTATATTTTTGACAATACATCAGAGGTATACAAGTTTCATCCTAGCTCAGTACTAAATGCCCTCAATCTTGGTTTTGGGGTGGTCTCAGTGGCTGGTGGTCATTCAGATACTCGTGGTGGTAATTCGCAGAAAGCGGTGGACCATGACGCTCAACCTGGTGTCACATCGTCTGCCGTGGATTTGTTTTACTGGTTGGGAGATCAGTTTTCCAAGATTAGACAAAGCTATGAAAAAAAACCTGAAAAACCGGCCGATGACCAGATCGAGCCAAAAGCGCTTGAAATGCAGGAATTAGCATCAACATCTCTAAATTGGCAAAGGCCTATTGAGAGAACACCTCTCGATAAACGTCAAATCTTATTTGATTTTGTGATTGATGCCGAGCGTCAGTTTGTTAAAGCGTTAACCGACTCAGCCCACTTTGATATCGGTCGAGATAAGATTCCTCAAGACTATATATGGCCAAAATTCGTCACGATGACAGGAGGCGTTTTCCGGAAATTGGCACAGCTTGCAAGGACAGGTGAGTTTGACAACCTCACATTACGATCTGAAATGATTGCGCGACTTAAGGTCGCTTATAAACAATGGCTTGGCATTAGTCAATCTCTTTATAGGAACCCAGGTGACACTGCGCCGAGAAGGAAATTAATTCACGATGCTCTGGGCGTAGGGGAGCATAATGTTGCATTAATTACAGAGCTGATGGGTAAAATTATTACTTTAACTGAACAGGCTTATTCATCAATGATTTAATAACCTGGCCGGTTTGTGGGTAATTAATCTATGTATCAGAAAATTCTTTAACATCAGAACGAGTCAATTAAATGACAGCGGTCATCAAGTTGGGAGAAAGATTAACTCACTCAAGATTTCCGATTCTCGTCTGTTATAATCAACCCGCCATTGCCTCAATGCATGATCAAAATGTCCAATAAATTGTAAATCAAAGTAAAAAACTACAAGGAGAAATATGAAAACTTCCCGCACAGCTGTACTCGTTAAGCCCGATGGTTTGCAACGTGGCTTAATTGGCGAAATCGTCTCGCGTTTTGAGCGCAAAGGACTTAAACTAGTCGGCCTGAAAATGGTTAGACTAAGTGACGAACAACTGTCCGATTGGTACGTTGAGCACAAAGACAAGAGTTTTTTCTCAGATCTCAAGTCATTTATGGCCTCGATGCCTATAGTGGCAATGGTATGGGAAGGCGTGGACGCAGTGCCAGTAGTGCGTAAGTTGGTAGGTAGCACTCTTGGCAGAGAAGCAGAAGCCGGTTCCATCCGCGGCGACTTTGGAATGAGCCAGCAATTCAACCTAATTCACGCTTCCTCAAATGGCGACGATGCGCAGCGAGAGATTGCAATTGTTTTCTCAGAGGGCGAAATTTTTGACTACTCAGGAGCCATGGAGTGCGTGGTTTACGCTGAGGAAGAATTCAAAAAAATTGCTGCGGGCAAGTAGAGCGGCAGTTTACTCATCTGACCAGGTACATTAGGAGGCAGAAGCGGCGGTGTTTGGCGAGCTAAGTTTGTGGTGCCCTCAGCGGGAATCGAACCCACATCTTAAGTTCCGGAAACTCACGTTCTATCCATTTAACTATGAGGGCGTGATGACTGAGTATATTATAACCCAGGTCTGGCACAACTGCATGGTTTGAAAGAATGGTCGCCAGACTGAAACTCGAAGATGTTAATGTTGCTGCCTCTTAAAAGTCAAGGTATATTCCTTCGTATGGATAAAAAATCAAGATACAGCGGGGCAGAAGTGCCTGGGTGGGCACCAACTGGTACTAACCGTGACGAACCCATAGAGCGTCGAGATCCACAAGTCATGAACGGCCCAGAGATAACAATGAACCTAGTCCAAGCCGTTGAGGTAATTAAATTGGCAATGAAATCAGTAGAGACCTCTCTTGGCCAAAGCAAACCAAATTTAAGGCTAAGTCTAACTGGTCCCTCCAAGATGCTAGTTAAGAAAAAGTTTAACAATGTTTTTTTTACTCACGCAGATGTAACCATCAGCTGCAGTTACCTGGGCAAGCCAACTTTATCTGGCAATTCCAGAAACAAAGTGCTTTTCATAAGTCCGGATGAGGAAGATGAAAAACAACTTAAGCTATCTATCGTGACAAAGGTCGAAAGCTTTGGCAATGATGCAAAGATAAATCTACCGCCTGGCTTCGTTGCTAACCCAAAAAAAGGTGAAATTCATAACTTGATAGTCCAGACCTTTGGTTTGAAAGCTGATTGAGCGGCCAAATCAATAATTAGCCAGTTCCTAACCTGTCCGAATTGTGTCCCCACCAGGACTCGAACCTGGATTTAGGGTTTAGGAAACCCTCGTTCTATCCCTTGAACTA
>CAZSHY010000038.1:0-9918 GCA_964607125.1 uncultured Pseudomonadales bacterium
AAACATGGCTGGTCGGCCTTGTTCTCTAGTGATGTATATAGGTAGTTGAGGCTGCTGAAAACGAACTAGATTCACCAAATCAATCATCTGGTCATAGCCCGCCTGCCACTCTCGCGCATAAGTCACCGGATAAACCGTGGAGTATACATAGGCAAAATGAATTACAGAGATTGAGTACAAACCTATTAAAGAGGTTGTAGTCAGAATCCTGAGCTTAAGCGGAAACAATTTTAGATTTTGCCAAAGTTCAACCATACCGAAAGTAATAACTAAATACAATACTGGTGCGAGCAATGCGCCCCTTAAAGCATGTGGCAAACCCAGAGTAATTGATGCAGGCACCAACGATATCAATGACCAAGTTAAGAGCAGTAAAAAGATTTTGAAATTTCTTTTAGCAATTAGTGTCAAGCCCAGCAACAGCAATAAAGAATCAATTAAATATAACTGGCCAAGTTGTTGAACTGAATGACGTGGATTGGAATCTCCAGATATGAATAAGAAATCTGGACTCACAAAGCTGGTAATATTTTTAAGCATTCTGATGCCGTAAAGGGTGTAGCGATGATAAACTAATCGCGAGATCAGCGAGTTGTCATACTGCGCTTTCATTTGATTGCTATAAGCAATTGTTGTCCCATCGGTGAATATGGAAGTCTCAGCCAGGCGATGGGAAACAGAATCACCAGAAACTAGCGCCATACCAATAGGCAGGCACCAAATGATGAAGCTAGTTAGTGACACAAGAAGTACTCTTAATAAAGACTTTATTTGAACCTGATTTCGAACAGATGTGGTAACGATCGTTAACCAGCTTATAATCAACAATATCGGCGCTGTTACTCTGGTAGCATGGTATGTATAAGCGGCAGCAGCAGCTAGACTACCTGCAAGTATCGCTGACCAGAGCCAACCTAGTTTCTTGTGATTAAACTTTTGCTGAGTACTATATCCCAGTGAAATAACAGACCATAATACAAACGCCGTCGCCAGATTTGTTTCCCAGGCTGTTCTTGAAAGAATTATCAACCAGGGAGAAACAGCAGCGAGAGCTGAGGTTGCCAAACCTATCAACCGCGATTGTTTAAGTGAAGAGCCGAACATCAATGCAAGTTCTTTCCCCAAAATATAAAGTGCCAGGACTATCGATAGTCCTGCTAATTGCGATGGCAATCTAATTGCTTCAACACTAAGCCCAAATAGCGCAATAAAAGGCACAATTAAGTATGCATAAAGGGCGGGCTTCCAGTCTCCAAATGATTTTAGAGCAACCACCGGAAATAATTCACCGTGATGATCGCGTCCAGTTCTAAGTAGTGAATATGCGTCATAACCAAGAGCCACCTCTTCCCAGTATGGTGGTACGGGCGCATTCCCCACTGACAGCATACGCAATACAGCTGCGACAGCAATAATAATGATTAAGCTAATAAATATTTTAGTTGAGAACTTCATTAGCTTTCCAATTGGTTGATTTATATATTAGGAATCTAACGCTCTTGTCTGCACCGTAAACTATGTGAACTGGTTTGACATCAAGCGGTTTTTGCCCCGAACTCACAATAATCGTGTTAAATCTGTCTAAGTCAGAATTAACAATTTTATCTGTAAATTGGTAATGGTTGAGCGAACCTCCC
Source organism: uncultured Pseudomonadales bacterium (assembly GCA_964607125.1). Classification (GTDB taxonomy): domain Bacteria; phylum Patescibacteriota; class Microgenomatia; order UBA1400; family PJMF01; genus CAZSHY01. Next base: position 1,638 of record CAZSHY010000038.1, read on the forward strand.
TGATACCAGATAGGGTTGGTTTTTTTAGTGAACAAAGCGTAAATATACGGCTGCCCATAATCACTCGTGAATAGAATTGTGTCAACCTTATTATTTGCCGAATTAGAAGCGGCTACATATGAGTTAACGTAGTTAAATGCCTCCAGGTATCCATCGCTAAAATCTTCAGTAGACCTGGCTGAGTACTTAATGAAATAGTCAGATACAAATCCAACACTCCACAAAATGTGCACGGCCATAGCTGTACCCATCACACTTTTCATCAGCAAGTGACGCTCATCTTTAGATCCTTGCGGTAATAGTTTTTCTGGTACAGCCTTGAGCAAACTATAAATAAACTCTAACCCAATAAACGAAATTATTAAAAATGCTGGAGCAGCTAACAAACTACGGTTGGGATGAGGCACATCTGGAGCTAACGCCGCTGGTAGAACTCCGGCTATCAACCAGACTAGAATAAATCTGCCAATTGGTTGGCTAGATGAATTACTTTTACCTAACGCAACCACTAGCAAACCCATCCAGAAGAAAATGCTTAATACGGGCCCCAGCACGCCGTAATTCCCTGTTCCATGTCTTAGTGAGTCAGTCTTGCCTTCAATTAAAAATGCAGGCGATATATGGAGTGCTGCATTATGAAAAACTTGAAGAGTAGAGTCAAAATTAAAACCAGTTTGAGAAAAAATGGTCACAGAAGCGCGTTCCAAGCCTCGGCCGGCAATACTGTCCTTCAACACGGGATAAACACCCAGACACAGACATGCTGTGCATGCCAAGCTTATAGCTACCATTTTAAGATTAAAATTTTTTAGATGTGGCAATATCTGGGGGAAAAGTTTAAAGAGTAGAAAAGTGAGCAGTATGGGAGCAACAATCTTGCTGCTGTGGTATGAATAAATAGCTAAAATCAAACTGGATAAACCCATAGTTAACTGAACAATCCAGGCTATGGATAGTTGCGATAATAAATTAGCCTGGCGAGTGGACTTCAAGATCAACCACACCCCCAAAATAGTAAATAAAAGTGCCAGTCCTGACTCAAATCCCACCCTAGAAAAATGAATTAGCCACGGAGAGACAGCCGCAAGTCCAGCTACAATTAAACCTATTTCACGGCTGTTTCTTTTTGCATTAAATAATTCGCTGGTCAGGGCGTAAAGTATGACTACTGTGGCTATGCCAGCTAATGCAAACGGAAGCCTTACCGCCCACAAATTTAGCCCAAGATTTAAACCCAATCCAACAGGCAAATGATCTAAGTCGTTTTGATTTTTAATCTTCAACTGGGAGGTAAACAAGCCATTTATATAAATTGCTGCAGGTGCTTTATAGTCACCAAAGGACTTAAATGAGACAGGCAAACGTTCCAACCATTCATCTCTCCTAGTTGTCATAATTGCGAAACCATTATATCCAATTGCCGCTTCGTCCCAAGTCATGCCATGTGGCACTAGGCCAAGTTGAAAAAGACGAAGGCCTGATGCAATGACCACAATTAAAATTAACAGAAAGTTCTTCTTAAATAGATTTAGCATGGCGAGCTCTTTTCCATAGCCAGTATGGCATCCACGAGTAATGAAGTAATTTCTGAACCATAGAACCATTCTTGAGGATAAATTTGGAAGCATTTTTCCAACTGATATTTTCTATAGCTGCAACGCCGAACACCGTTGAGTTTGTTGTTTCATGTTGGTGAAATACAACTGCCTGCTCATCAAAAAGTACCCCATATCCCATTTGGCGAGCTCTAAATGAAAGATCGATGTCCTCCCAGTACGCTGGATAGAATCTTTCATCGAAGCCAAGCAACAGGAGCCATATTTCTCTGGAAAAAAGACCACTGCCGCCACTGACCCAACCAGTTGTGCCCGTGGTTAAACTTGGAGCTTTTGCATGAGAATAGAGTCCTTTGTCAAAAAAAAGCACGTTTTTGCCACTTTCTACGGCTCCTTTCAGATCTAACAATTTTTCACCCATGACTTTATTTTCATCAAGCCAATCAGGGTTAAGCTGCTGGACTTCATACTCATGGCAACCTACACCAAAAACACTCGAGTCGTTGAAATAAGGAATTAGATGAGATAGCACTGTCGGACTTGGACTCACATCGTTGTTGAGTAGAAAAACAAGCGGGTGAGAGGCAAGTGCCACGCCAATGTTAGCCGCCGCCGCAAACCTTTTGTTTTTGTTCAATACTACCAAAACAATCCTCGTCCAACCTTTGTTTGTTTTACTTTTTCCATACCAAGCCGTGCCTACGCTATCTGCGACAGGTGTATAGTTTTTGGGCAATGATGTAAGTGGTGGAATTTCAGTTATAGCTTTAAGATTGAACTCTAATTTAAGCCAGGAGATCGTGTCATCACTACTTGCATCATCAACGACAATTACCTCGTCTCCATGCCTTGATGCATTTAGTACGTGCGGCAGGTGTCGTTGCAGCAAGTGGCGGCCATTAAATGTTGGTATAACAATACTTACGGCGTGATTAGTCATGTGTCACCATTTCGTTTAGTGATTTTGTAAACTGAGCATCTCCGAAATCGGCAGCTCTTTGCTTGCATAAGTTACTAATTTTTTTCATCCTATCCGGATCATTAATTAACGCTAGCGTCTTGGCTACGCATTCAGATTGCTCTTGCCAACCCAATTCCTGTAAATCATTGGTTAATATTTCTACTTGACCACCCTTATAAACCACCAGAGGAATAGCTCCAGCACTCATGGCCTCCACTGTGGCAATACCAAAATGTTCTACTAAATGCGGATTTGCATCTTGATCTACTTGATAACCAGCTGCATGCCAAAAAAAACTTGCTTCACCATAGAGTTTATTCAATTCATCCCTGGAACAATCGATTTTAAGCTCTATCGGCAAACCCTTTGCCAATTGTTTAATTTGATTAAAGTAATTTTCATCTTCAACAGCTCCCACTAATATCAATTTCCATGGCTTGGCTGCATGTTGAAGTTTACCTAGTAGTTTTTCAAACATTTCAACTAGTATGTCTTGCCTCTTACTATGCAACTGTTTAAAAAATCTGCCAACTGCAAGTATGATGCGTTTTTTAGGCAGATGATTGGAAACTTGATCAGCTCTAATTAATGGATAGAGCACATCAGTTATCTTTATTCCCCAATTTCGTTCTATATAGGTTTTGGTGAAATATGAGTTAGCATTTTTTTGTTGCCAATTCATTAGCTTCAACTTCTGGGCCAATGACTTAACGGGTGGCAGCGGCACTTGAAAGTGGAGGTTGTTTTTCTTGGCTGCCGAGAAAAATAATGAACCATCAGTAAAACTGAATAGGTAATCAAACTGCTTGGTCCATAACAATTTGTCTAGTGCAGAGCTCTTTGGATCATGGAGCGGACTCGAAACCCAGTCGCAGTCTTTTATAGAATAGCCTAGAAATGATTGGTATTGTTGCTTGAGTACCGTCGCTACCTCAGGCTCAATTTGTGGGCACGCAAGGCTGACTTGATGGCGATCAGCCAGATGAGTAGCAATGTCAAACAAGTGCTTTTCTCCACCGCCGAAGTTGCCAGGCGCATATGGAGAATAAAGCGCAATTTTCATGGGTTAGTTTCCCATGATTTTTTAATCTCAAGTTCTTTCTGTTTGTATAACTCAGCAGCTGTTGGTTTTTGTTGAAATTCCCAAACCTGCAAATAAACTAGCATGCGGTTGATTGCCTGAACCAATGCTTCAACCAGGCCTGTTTGACCATCCAAATAACCCTTTTTAAAAATTGCGCGGCGAACAAACTCCATTACGCCTTTGCGGAGTATCGTGCCAAGCCTAACTTCTGGAATTTTGGCTGCTGCGAGTTGTTTAGCTTCCAAAGGTGTCCAACGAGCAGACTTGAATAATCCAGATACGATGTCTCGATGTGTAAAATGGGCAAGCTTAGCCTTAAGCACTACAGCCTTGCCCTCAAACCGTGGACTCTCATGAATTTCACCAGACCAGCCTAAGATTGCGCTGCGTTTAAAAACTCGCTCAACTACATCTTCTCCCCATCCACCATAATCCAGCTCGTGACCAAAATGCACATTGCGCCGATTGAAGGCCATAATTTCAGCAGATTGCGTTTCAATGTTAACCTGAATTTCTTTGGCCAGTTGGGGCGTAATCCGCTCGTCTGCATCAAGATACATGACCCAGTCACAATTTGAACGCTTGAGAGCTTCTTCCCGAAGTCTGGAGAAAGATGGATGCGAAAAAGCTATCACTTTGGCTCCGAATCTCTCTGCAATCTGAGCTGTTTTGTCAACTGAACCAGTATCAATGACCAAAATTTCATCACACCAAAGAACTGTTGATATGCACGCTGCGATCATCAGCTCCTCATCTCGAGCAATTATCAAACAAGAAATGGTCGGACGCAGATTTTGAGACATAAAAATTAAAGTAAATGCTGTTTGCCAAAGCGATTAGCTACTGCATCTATAATAGCTTGTTTTTCTATCGGAGCGCCAGTGAAAAGTAGCTTTGCAGATTGAAGCAGAACAGGTAGCCACTCTTTGAGATTGAAAAAATAAGTAGCAAAAAGAAGCTTATTGCGTGTTTGGTAATATGTTTGGGTATCTGAGCCCACGCCGTCGGCCGAACCAGCATTTTTATGCCATATGACCGCAGAGGGACAGACACCAAGCTTGTATCCAGCCTGTTTGGCTCTAAAACTTAAGTCCACATCTTCTAGGTAAAGAAAATAGCGCTTATTAAGCACTCCAACCTTTTCCAGGACCTCTCGCTTAATGAACATAGCACAACCCGTGACAAAATCAGTTTCAGAAAATGTAGCGCACTGACCTCTGTCAACTTCATCTACATATCTGTGAAAAAATGCCGCATGCTGTCGGTCGACACTAGCGCCACCATACCAAATTACAGAACCACGCATTTGCTTGTGATAGCCATTGTGGTACTCATTGCCGGGGTAAAAATAGATTTTGGGCGACAATACACCTGCGTCAGGATGCTCCTCAGCCGACTTAATTAATTCATCAATGAAATGTGGATCAACTATCGTGTCATTATTAAGTAGAAGTATATAGTCTGAGCTATGCTGTTCAATTGCTGTATATATACCCAAATTATTACCCCCAGTGAATCCTAAGTTGGATTCTGATCTAAGCAGCGTAACGTTATCGTTCGCAAACTTTTGTGGAACAACAAATGGTTCTTTAGATCCGTTATCAATTACTAAAATTGAGACTCGAGCTCGTTTGGTTGTACAAGCCGAGAGTGACTCCAAACACTCGAGAGTGTGCTGAGGAGTATTAAAGTGTACCAAAATAATCGAAACGTGTATCACAAAACTATTATAGCGTATTCAAACACAAAGTTTACGTCGTACTCTCCAGATCAACTGAGCTAGGCCGGTTTTCTTGTTGACATGATAATCAGCAATCCAGTAAGCCAAGTCACGCTTTAAAAGGTTTAAGTCAGCCAAAGCAGATTGCTCAACCCGTTGTTGACCGGGAAAGCCCCGTTTTTCCCAAAGCTTAAGGGCAACAATAACTTCTGAAAATGACTGCAACAATGATAGGCTTATTCCATGCATCCCCCCGTTAATGCCACCCCTATCAAATAGTCGAGACATGAGCTCTTTTCTAAACAAATTTAAGGCGCTGTCTCCCAGTTCAGACTCACTAGCAGCTGAAGTTTCGCTCTTTTCATTGACTTGAATACTGGTGTAACGATTTAACCGATCGACAAACTGAGAGATGGATTGATAATTCTCATGATGTATAGCATTCGCCTCACTGGCAGGCAATTCTGCAACTGTACCTCTAGTAAACGGGACTGAGTGAATAGCTTCCGACCACTCGACATGGCCTTTGCGAAAAAATCTTAATACTTTATCAGGCCACCATCCCGCTGACTTCACCCACTTGGAAAAAATAATATTTTTCCTGGGTAAATAATAGCAATCAGAAACAGGGCTGCCACTTTGATCCATGTGAATTATGTCTTGCAATGCTTTGCGTAGTTCAACTGGCACAGATTCATCTGCGTCCAAAATCAGTATCCACCTGCCTTTAGCTTGACTTAACGCAAAATTTCTTACAGGTTCTACATAGCCGAGGTCTGGATGAGAAACCACTTTGGTAACATATTCACGTACTTTTTCAACTGAGTCATCTTGACTCATCATGTCAATTACAATGACTTCATCTGCAAAGCTGACCGACTTAGCAGCTGCGATTATTGTATTGGTTGAGTTTTTACTAAAGATTAAAGCTGTTAAACGTGGTGAATCCATAAGATTACTCTACTCTCTTTATGATGATACTGGCAACCTCGGACCTGAGTTTTTTGGTGCCGGTGAGCAATAAGCCCAGGCCATAGATGAACGAGCACACTGCAATTCCCAGAGCAAATTCTTGCCAACCTTTCACCCAGTACCATCTCAAACTATAACCAATGATGCCCATTGCGCTAGCTGCCAATGTTTGCCGCCAAATTTGATCCCAAAATTGAAACGGCACGAGCTTCTGTACCATTTTTACTGGCATGAATGATGTAAATGAAATAATTAAAGCGGACAAAGCTACGCCATTGTACCCCATGAAGTAGATGAGTATTGGCGTAAGCAACCATGTCAATCCAGTCCAAAACAGCATGAGCTTAAGCGTTTGATTAATTTGACCAATAGCGTTCAGGGTGTTGGTTAATGGGGTGGAAATTGCGCTCCAAGCAATGCTTAAACTAAACAGGATCAGACTGGCTACCGCCGGTAACCACTTGTGATATACGGGTACTAAGGTTAAAAATGGCTGGATAAAAATTGCAATTCCTACCAAAATAGGAAAAATTGCCAAAGTAATAAAATATAAAGATTTTTCAATTGCTTTGGCCAGTGCCCCAGGTTCATGTTGCAATCTAGCAAAAGCGGGGAATGTAACTGCCATAACATTTTGGACAGTCAAATTATACGGATACATTGACCAATTTTTGGCCCACTGCACATAACCAAATTCTTTGAGGGGCAACCAGAGGCCTAAAATAAGATAGAAAAGTTGATCTTTAATGCGGGCTAGAAAATCGTTAATCTGAAACTTCACGCCAAATCCAAGCAGGTGCTTGAACGCTGGTAAGTCTAAACCCAAGCCAATCGACCAAGGTTGAAGCCACCACATTACCAAGACCCCAACCACCGATCTGGCTAAAATAGCGTATGTGTATGCAAAAGCACCAAAACCATTTATGGCTCCGTAAACCAGAATAATTTGAAACACTAGTTGCTCAAAAATTTGCGGCAATATTAGTTTGGAAAATTGAAGTTTACGCTCAAGCATCACAGAAGGAATCGTTTTGAGCGTGGCAAGTGGAAATGATAAGGCCAAGCTGCCTAATATCCATAAGCCTGTCGTTCCAGTTTTAGATTGAACTATGCCCGTGGCAGCTATGCCCATGCTGGCTAACACAATTAACCAGCTCAGACATTGTTGAAGCGTGAATGCTGTCCGGTACTCACTTAAAGTTGGTTCGGTTTTTTTCTGAACTAACGCAGCGGCAAGACCTATGTCGGAAAAGAATATCAATATGCCAATAATTTGTGTAACAAATCCATATATCGCAAAGTCCTCTGGGGAAAAGTAGACACTGAGAACGAAAATGGCACCAATTCCTAGACCTTGAAGAATCAACGTCCGCGCGAAGTATGAAACAGCCCCGGTCAGAGTTCGTTTTTTAACCTCGCTAATACTAGAGGTGGTTGCTTGCATTAAAGTAATCCCATCAAGGCTATTACAACTAAAATAAATATGCTGACAAGGGAAGTAGTGTCACTAACTGTCCGAACCGGAGTGCTACCAAATTTTATGCCAACAATATGTTCCCCCTCAGGCACAGTTACTCCGATTAATCCGTTTTCTGTCATTTCTACAGGGACTGATTTTCCATTAACTTCTGCTGACCAGCCTGGAAAATAATTAGTGGCGAATACGACTTGATACGCTTGATCAGGATTAATACTGATCAACTTTTGGTGACCCAGCAAACTGAGAGTTTCCTCTTGAAAACTACAGGAGTTATCAATTTGACAGACTAACGCCACGCCTAAGTTAGGTTGATCTGCTCTTGAGGCTGGTGCCGTATTAGGAATAAAGTCGGGCAATATTCCACTCATTTCTGTCGTTATCCGTTGTTGATCCGTATAGTACAAACCATCTGGGGTATCAAGATACTTTTCAGGCCGGAAGTACCATCCATTGAGCAACATTAGCAAACTCAAGCCGATCGCAGCCTGATTTCTGTATTTGCTTGGGA
>CAZSHY010000039.1:0-9431 GCA_964607125.1 uncultured Pseudomonadales bacterium
TACGGGAGAAGACTAGGCCGATTTCTTAGTTGCGGTTTTCTTGGCAGGAGCTTTTTTGGCAACTGCTTTTGGAGCTGATTTAACGGCTTTGGCATTAGCTGGTGCTTTTGGTTTGGCTGGAGCCTTGGCAACAGTTTTTTTGGCTGTACCTGTTGCACCCAACTTGGATAGCTGATGCTTGAGGCGAGCAGCTTTGTTTTTGTGCATGACTTTGCCTTTGACGGCCTTGTCTAAGCTTGAGAATGCAGCACTGAGCAACTCACCGGTGGGTGACTTTTTGACCAGATCAAGACTGGTTTTAACCCGAGATCTAACCCGGTTGTTAACTCCAGTTTTGCGCTTGGCGACTCTGAGTGCTTTTTTGGCGTTGTGCAGTAATGGCATAGAGCGAGTATTATACCTGAATGCAGCCAGATTTCAAAGGAGGAAGATTGGGCTTACTCGTAGTGCGAAATATTCAAATCAATCGACCTTTTTAACGGTATCGGCCAGTTGGACGTCGTAAGCAGACAAAAGTTCCTGCTGACGATCTAGGAAATTAACCAGGGTATTCACATCTCCCGTATTGGATAGGAATTTAATCATGGTTCCCATAGCTTGCTTCAACTTTTCTGACTTGACTAGCCCCTCTTGCATAGACTTAAATGACGAAAGCATTTCATCCAAACTGACAACACCTTTCAGTCGCTGAAAGATAGGTTGAATTAGTTCAGTTGATTTTAAATTGATAAACCACTCTCCCAATACGACTTTTGGAATATCTCGAATCATGGCGTCAGTTGCCTTGGTGGGTGGGGTGGCCAGTATAAGGGAGTTCAAGATTTCGAACGACCTCAACTTCATACCATTTCCATAAAATCTCATCACCAATGCCGTCAACTCTGCGGGCAGCTCCACTGCTGGAACTGACCCTGTCGTTTTGCGCATCAAATTCATGAGGTACAAGTAAACTAACTCATGGCTGGATACAGCGGTCAAGTGTTTATTGATCAACTGATTAAGTTCTCCATAATCTTTGTCAAATACTCGCAGCCTGAAATCTGGCTCAAATGCCAGCCACAACCTAATGGCCGTCGTACCTAGCTTGTCGTTCGAGCTACCTTCGGTTTTCAACAACTTGGACACCATCCAGCGCGCCAATTCTTTAACTTGCTGTCCAATTTCTGAGGAACTTCTAATCGCTTGATTCTCTATAATCCACAGAACCTGTTCCAATTGCTGGCTGGTTGCTTGATCTTCCCTTAGGATATCTAGACCATTATTTCTGAGAGCGTTCTTCAAATTAAGTATGCCTTGAGCAACCTCTTCTGACACTTGCTGATCCTGAACTGCCGCCTGCGTGCGCTCGTGATCAGTTTTGTTATCATCAGCGTATATTTTGTGCCCCCACCCAGAAACGACATCCCAGCCCGGATTTTGACCATTAGCTACTACATCAGGGTTGCTTGCGTTACTGAGAAAGTTATTCAAAGCTGTTCTGGAAAGCTGTGCCTGTAATTTAGAGTCTTGAGCGTTGGCAAGCATGAAACTATATTGAGGTTCAGGCATTGCCTCTAGTAAATCCTGTAGCATTTCTGGCCCACGAAAGCCACTAATCAGAGTTGAATCAAAGCCATTGACCAACCTAAGAGCAAGACCGACCACGTTAGTCAGTCTGTTAATGAGTATTGAATCGGCTTTACTTCCCTGTCCATTAAGCATGTTCCACCATTCAGGGGCATTCTGCAAAATTGCGTATGGCAGTGTTTCATACACACCCTCGCTACCGTCTGTACCCTCGGGAAAGTTTTCGGTGATGAAAGTCGGTTTTTCACCCTTGAGTGGCCTAGTGACCAGATCTAAAAACAATTTCCAGACTTCGTTCAGCCAAATTGAAAAAATGTTTAAAACATCAGGGGAAGGCTGGTTTTTTACAGTCTCCATGAGGGCGGTGGTTTTTTTGTCTACACGCATTACCCGCCTAGTGAAGGCGTCAAAAGATCCAATGTATAGCAGAAACTCAGCAAGTGTATCGCCCCGCAGAACAGCTCTAAGATTTTCTTGAACTCCCGTACGAGCTGGATCTTTATCTTTATTATCCATATCACTTATTATATCCAAACAAATCAAACTGTACAGATGCTTCTACTTCCCACCACACCAAGTAATTGCAACAGCTAAAGCCTCCGATACTATTGTAAAATAGGCCCATGCTTAGTTTGCCGACCCTGCCCAAAGTCTCATTTGCCAAACTTTTTGACACCAACCGCGCCTGGTTAGAAAAACAACAAACTAGCATTCTCTCGGCGGCGCTGATTATCACCATCGCCAATATTGGCTCGTCACTAGCTGGACTCCTGCGTCAGCGGCTCCTAATTTCATACTTTTTCAATACGCCAGACTCTAGAGAAGCCTTCGAAGCATTGCTGGTAGCCTTCCAAATTCCCGACACCATGTACCAGCTCATCATTTTGGGCGCGGTCTCAGCAGCATTTATTCCTATTTTTAGTTCACTGCGTAAACAAGATGAACAAATTGCTTTCAAGATGGGCGCCGCCATCATGAACTTGTTGTCACTGATTTTTATTGGTGTCAGCCTGGTAGTATTCGTGTTTGCCACACCTTTGACTGCCTGGCGCACCGGAGCTGCTTTCACTCCAGATCAAATTGATACTGCCGCCAACTTGACCCGCATTATGTTGTTGGCACAGCTTTTCTTTGGCGTTTCCAACCTGCTCTCAGCCATGCTTCAATCCTATCAGCGCTTTATTTTACCTAGCTTGGCTCCTATCTTTTACAATGTTGGCATTCTCATCGGTGTATATTTGCTTGCGCCTTGGCTGGGAATTTATGCGGCGGGTGTTGGCGTTTGCTTGGGCGCGTTTCTGCACATGATCATACAGCTGCCCCTGGCTACCAAACTTGGGTTTAGATTTCAGCCCGCGCTGAGCCTGAAAACCCCGGGCGTGAAAGAGATGTTTAAACTGGTGCCCGCCCGAGTCATAACCATTGGTTTTAGTGAAATTGCTAATTTGGGCCTGGGTTTCTTTGCTACCTCGCTGGGCAACCTCAGCTTTGTGATCATTAAACTGGCCAGCACCCTCATGACCATTCCCATCCGGCTTTTTGGCGTGCCAATTAGCCAAGCTTCGCTGCCATTTCTGTCTGACGAGTCCGATACAGCGGGCTTAGTCAGATTCCGCGAGTTGGTCAGCCGCTCTTTGCACCAAATCGCGTTTTTTGCCTATCCGGCCTCGGCGCTACTGCTCATTCTGCGCCTACCCGTCGTTCGTCTCGTCTTTGGCACAAGCAACTTTCCCTGGGTTACCACCCTCACCACCAGCAAAGTTGTGGCGATTGTAGCGTTTTCAATTGCTGCTCAGGCTATGGTCCAACTTTTCATCCGCGCCTTTTACGCGCTGCGGGACACCAAAACCCCGCTTTTGATCACCATGATTGAAGTGGGAATTTATCTGGGTGGCTCAGCCTATTCTGTTTTTATGACTGACTGGGGGATTCTGGGCATTGCCGCAATCACCTCATTTTCAGCGCTCAGCGAGCTGGCGCTCTTTATGGTGTTATTTGATCGAAAAATCGGCAAGTTCCTGACTCCAGATTTATTTATCCCACAGATCAAAATTATTGCTGCCAGCTTTCTGATGGCCGTTTCCCTTTACCTACCGTATCGGGTGCTGGACGAACTCATTTTCAACACCAGCCACACCATGGAACTGATCGCGTTGACCGTTACTACCAGCACCATTGGCATGATTGTGTACATCTATTTTGCGTCACTTCTTGAGATCAAAGAGCTGACTTTGGTTCACAGTATGTTTTCGTCGGTCATTAGATGGCAAAAATCTTTGGCCAAAACACAGGAGGTACTGGTGGATTCGCGGGTGGAAGATGACAGCATCTAATTGATCGATCGCCGCGAACCGTCTATTATAGTAACAGTCATGAAACACAAGTCTGCCGCCATTGCCATTAACTTGGTTCCAAAAGATCCATTTTACGAAACAGTTCTGGGTCGAGTTTTAAAATGGGCTCTCTCGGCGGGCAGATACATTGTTATTTTCACCGAACTTGTGGTGATTGCCAGTTTTGCTACTAGGTTTACTCTAGACAGACAGCTGACCGACCTCAACTCAGAAGTGCTGGTAAAACAGTCCATCGCTGAGTCATATGGCGAACTTGAGGCAAGTTTTAGATCAGCGCAACAGAAACTACTTGAGTATCAAAAGTTAACTGCTGAAGAACCAATCTTAGACAACTTCACCTACATGAGTGAAGTCACACCTACGGGAGTCATGCTTTCAGAGCTGGTAATTAGCAATTCACAAGTCCTGGCCAGTGGCACTACCCTTTCTCAGGCGGCTTTTAACATTTTTATCAATAATCTGCAGTTATCGCCACATTTTATTTCAGTCAACCTGAATACAGTTGAGTCTATGCCTGACAATGAGCCAGGATTGGCATTTCAACTCCGCGCAACTACCAAGGAAGTCAAGAAAGTGGTTGCACCCAAAAGTCCGGCTACGCTTAAACCTATAGAACAAGTAAAAAAGAGCGCTGAGACCAACACTCAGCCCAAAGAATAAACGTATGGCAGATCGCTCCAAACAAGTCGCACGCACGCTTCAATTTTTTTACGATAATCCTGTGGCTGCCGTCTCACTTGAGCTGTTTTTAACCATCGGCCTAGTTTTGTTCCTAGCTGTGTTTGCCATCCGGCCCACGCTGCTCACCATGTCTGATCTACTCAAGGAAATAGAAGATAAAAAGGAGCTTGACGAGAAACTTGGCCAGAAAGTTGCCGCATTGGCTACCGCCCAAACTGAATACCTGACTTACGAGTCAAGACTGGTTGTGCTTGATGAAGCCATCCCCGCCACACCTAATGTCATGGAATCCATCAAAATTATTGAGAAAACTGCCGCTGAGCAACGCTTGGTAATTACCTCGATGACGGTCAGTAAAATTCCTGACGATCCAGAAATTTCACCCGCAGCCGCTACCAAAATCCAAAACCTGCCGATCACCGTCACGCTCGCAGGCGACTACCTGGGAGTGCGCAAGTTTGTGGAGGCACTTAAAGCCACCCGACGCGTCTTTGCAGTTGATACAGTCGTATTCAGCTCCGATGAAGATCAAGGAGTAAAAACTCTACGCTCCACAATCACACTTAATGCTCCTTACTTTGGAAATTAAAACATATGCAAGCCAAATCACTCACCTCACAACTGCAGAAGCTACAAAAAAATCGCCAGTTCATGGCGATTCTCGTACTTTTATTTGTGTGCGTTTTGTTTTGGACGGCAGTGACTTTAATCACCTCTCAGAGAACGACAAAAGTTGACGCTAGCCTAATAAAGCTGGCCCAACCACTTTCACCCACGCTCAATGGCGAACTTTTGGACGTAGTTGAGCAAAAACGCAAATACACCGCCGAAGAACTCTCGCAGTTCACAATTTATAAAATTGTTTCTGATACTCAGCAAGATATTGACCGAGTCGTCACCATTGATACTCCCAGCGATATCTTCAATCAAGATAAAAAGTCACAGCCGATCTCACAGTAGCACACTTTGATCTATATTTTTCGCTTCTTTTTCGCGTTGCGTTTCACTATGTTTTTCTCTAGAGTAGATACATGCGCATAAGTAGTGCGTAAATTCGTAGTGGCTTATCACAACACATGATTGCAACAACCCCCACCGCTGCACCTAAATTGAAGAAAAAAATTCTCGATCGTCGTATTCCCACTCTGGTCGGCTTGGCGGTCTTAGTCATAGCACTCATTTCTGGCACGCTCCTAATAGGTGCGCCAAGCATGTTTGCACCTCGTGCTACTCCTGAAACCACCCCCACTCGCACCAAAATTACCAACGTGACTGACAACAGCTTCACCGTCTCGTTTGTGACCGCAGAGAAAACTGCCGGCTTTGCCAAGTATGGGACTGATGCCAACAGTCTCAAATCTCAATCTGGTGACGATCGCGATCAGCTAACTGGCACGGTTGGCACTTACAACACACATCACGTGAGCGTCCGGGGCTTGGAACAAAATACCACTTATCATTTTGTACTAGGCACAGGTTCTGGATCAACATTTGACAACAATGGCTCGCCATTTACTGTCAAGACAGCGCGCCGTTCCGGCGCGCCTTCCGCTGCCAAAACCATCTATGGTAGCGTTTCAGGTGATAACGGGGCTCCCGCCGATGGCGCGATTGTCTATGTCAAGTTAGACGGCGCTGGAGAAATGTCTTCATTGGTTAAAAACTCAGGTAGCTGGGCAGTACCTCTATCCAACGCTCGTACACCAGATGGAAGTGGCTATGCGCCGGTTACAGACGAGAATAAAATCACCCTCACCGTTCAAGGCCCCCAGCCTACTCAATCAGCTGAACTGACCGCTACAGTCAAAGATGCTCAGCCGGTACCTGCAATTAGCTTGGGGACAGATGGCGGTAAAATGGTAGCCCAAACAGATTCAGCCGCTAAAGTAGGTGGCGCGCCTCAAATCAGCACCAACAGCGCAGCCAGACAAACTCCGTCACCATCTCCTGCTTCAAAAATTGGTACTGATCCGGCCGAATCGACTGGAAAAGGAACTGGTACGCTACCGCCCGTAAGTTTGGCATCACCAACACCATCTCCTTCCGCGGCGATTGCTCCTGCAACCAAGGCTTCACCCAGCCCCACTACTAAAGCTTCGCCCGTGCCAGTCAAGTCCTCGCCTTCGCCCTCACCAACTATCAGTCCAACCAGCGAAACTGGCGGCACAGACCCATTCGACACCGATGATGAAAACTACACAACCCCGCCGGCAGATAATGACACCGCACCCTCAGCTGATGACATCTTTGGCACCGGTGGCGCGATTATTACACCTTCACCCAGCCCTACCACCAAATCAAAATCTCAGCGGCTACTGGCTGACGCCACGCTCGCCATGGCATCTCCATCTCCAATACCCTATGGCAGTGGCAACCCCTACCCCGCGGCTAGCCCCTCGCCCTCACCTTCTCCAGCTTATGTTCCCGCTACCGGCTCTGGTGGCCTAGCTGCTACAGATTCTCCACGCGTGAGTATTCCCTCGACTGAGGGCGGCATCCCCACATCCGGTTCTGTGGGCAGCACACTCGCACTTGTGATTGGCGGATTGTTCTTCCTGATTGCAGGTGTCTGGAGCTTCTGGATTGCTAACCAACTGAATGAAGCCGAAGTTAGAGTTGAGTAGCAATGTCAAATTGGCAATATGACTAGAGAAGAAACACTTCCAACTGCTCATCAACTGCCAGAAGGTCTAAGTAAGCAGGCAAATGAAATCATCCGAATGATGGAATTACAAATCTTTAAAGTTGGTGTCTTTGAGCTTCGTGAGAAAGCTGTCGAAGATGCTGCTAAGGGTTTGCTCACAGATGACGAACTAAAACAAATAGAAGCAGCATCTAAGAGAATTGCTTCATCAAAACCAAGTTTGCCCCAAGGTTAGCATCCTTCAATAATTCATAACTAATCTGCCCTCGAGCCTTTGCGCGATGGGTGGTTTTCTGACAATCATACCCCGTGCTAGTTACTGAAAATTGGCCGCAAAAAAAGCGCTTAATTCTGGCCTCGACCTATCTTCACACTCGGTTGCCCAAGCATTATTGTCAGCGCTGAGGCGTTTCAAGACTCTGTTCGGGAAGGGAAGAGTTGGTTCCACCTCGCTCAAGAGACCAGAATTAAACGCTCTGTTTGGTGCAGTACAAGCCCATCGCTGGACTTCCGCAACCTGTAGTATACATCTTCACTTGTTAATCTTTCGCTACAGTTTTACTGCAGCGAGATTGCTGTTTTTGCGAAAGAGTATTGATCCGAACACGGATCACGACTCTTGAGCTAAAATCAGCAAGATCGCTCTCTAAAAAGTGAAGAAAATCTGCCATGACGCTCCCAATAACTGGAAGAATAGTTAAACCCATACGTATTATGTTCAATCGACACTTAGTATCACTAGGCTTAATCTGTTACCAGACTTGCACCGGTGACCTATCAACGTGGTAGTCTCCCACGGGTCTAATGGAGATAGTTAATCTTGGGTCTAGCTTCCCGCTTAGATGCTTTCAGCGGTTATCTATAAACAATGTAGCTACCCAGCAGTGCACTTGACAGCGACAACTGGAACACTAGGGATTGCCTCACCCCGGTCCTCTCGTACTAGGGGCAAATTCCCTCAACTATCTAACGCTGACGGCGGATAGAGGCCGACCTGTCTCACGACGGTCTGAACCCAGCTCGCGTACCGCTTTAATTGGCGAACAGACAAACCCTTGGAACCTTCTTCAGCTCCAGGATGCGATGAGCCGACATCGCGAACATCTCTAAACTTTCGTTTAAAGTCTGACTATACCTTCATCCTCTTCATTCAAAAGTAGGATGTGGGCGTGTTATGAAGTAAAAATACCTCATCTAGAGTTTTATAGTCCCAAACTCTAAGTCGATACAGGGTCATAATGGAAATTTATACTTCATAAAATGCGGAACATGAGGGTAAATAAGATTCTTTAGTATTTGAGCACTGTCTTTAAAAAGACGAATGCGGAAATACTGTTTGTCCTTATTTAAATTTCCTTCAATGCCGTACATTTTACTAAGTGTAGACAACAATTTAAATTTATCTCTCAATGAAAATTGTTGCGTATTTAGATATACACTTGTTCTATTCTGAGCTCCATCATCCATAAACCAAATTGCCAATGCAAATGGAGTAAGTGGCAAATAATCAGGAATAATTTTGTGACGATTTTTGTCGTAAAACTGATAATAATAATCAGTAAATAGCGGTAAACTTCGTGTGCAAAATCGATATCCGATTCTTTGGCCATTTCCTTTATAGCATTTTGGCTTTGTATTTATGAACGGAGCAAGAAAAGCGTATTTCCAATCAACATACTCTTTTTGTTTAATTGAGTGACATATTTTAAGGTATGCATGAGTTTTACAACTCATATACCCGTCTCCCAACAAACTTCCAAGTATGAGCGAATGTACTTTTTCCATTAGACTTCCCACGGTGTTGCCTTGTTTTATATATCATAATAAACAATTATGAGTATTAAATGAGGCAAAGTGACTCATTTACATAAAACTAGGGGTTCACCGTTATGAGCCCAATTTTCTCTTTCGTTGGTTTTGAGTTAAAAAACAAACGCAGAAACAGCACCATTTCGTTACTGAAATGGGACCCCAATGTAATTCAAGGTAGCAAACCGCGCCGACGCTAGGGACGCTTAGGCGCGATGACTCTGTTATCCCCGAGGTAACTTTTATCCGATAAGCCCGGTGCTTTCCACAAAGCACACGAGGATCACTATAACCTGCTTTCGCACCTGCTCGGCTTGTATGCCTCACAGTCAAGCACCCTTATGCTCTTGCACGTCTAGCCTGATTTCCATCCAGGC
>CAZSHY010000040.1:0-9363 GCA_964607125.1 uncultured Pseudomonadales bacterium
GGCACGTAACCCAAACATTCAATTTGCGCGCCGCTGGTGCGAGCGTCGTCAGACTGTGCTAAGTTCTGGATGGTCAAATACTCAGTTGAGTAGCCCGCGGGCTCACCAGCTATCTTGAGGTGTAGTCCCAGCTGAATGGCAGCGCGCACGGCCAGCTCTAAGCCTTTGCCGCCGACAATTCTTGAAATCACCAAATAATAATCGTCGCGCTTGCCAGTATATGCCGGATACTCATCAACCGGCGGGTAAATAATGGTGCTGGGCTGGCGATAAAACTTAGTTATACGCCTAGCCACGTTGTGTGAGTTGGCAATGAAGTGATTGACGCGCTGGGCCGCGTAAAAGTCGTACAGCCGCATCACGTGGCCCACAACGAGCCCATACACCCGAACTGGCCAATACTTCTGCAGTTCCACTGACGTGGGATAACCATACAACCACCGAGGTGGCGTGTGACAGTAGCAAATTTCTGTCGTGCTGTGACCATCTTGGTCAGCACTGGCCCTACCCCGGAAACCCTTGGTGATGAACCAGCTTGACGAGCCGATTACTAGATCAAATTCTCGAAAATCAAAACTGTTCCAGATCAGTGGCGCCAAAAAGCGGAGTGGGCTATGGAGTTTTTCTTTGAAGGGCAGTTGTTGAAACCAAGACGCGCGAACGTCCCGTTGCTTAAAACGCTGCCAGGCGGGAGAGTTTTGGTTGTAGAAAGCAGTGTAAATGGGAGCGTCTGGCCAGATCTCAGACATGGCCAAGAGGACGCGCTCAGCGCCGCCAAACTCATTGAGTTGGTCGTGGACGAGGGCGATGCGGGGAGGTTTGGCCATGGAAAGTATTAATTTCTATTTGTTAAGGTTCCAACCATTGATACTATTTTTTGTCAGTAACTCATCCTCGAACTTTGCGCCCTGAGCGAATCGGAGAACTTTCCCATAGTTGACGTACGTGTCGTGAATTTCTTGACCAAGTGTAAAAATATCACCAGCTATTGTATTTAATTCCTCGGCTTTGTCAGCCCATTTTTTTCCTTCTTCACCAACATAGCTAGGTGTATTAGTTCGAATAATTTTATACGCCAAAGCAAGCCGCTCAAGATTGACCCTGGCAATACCAAATTCATTACTTGAGATTCCAAACGTTATCTTACCTCTAAGACTCTGGATTTCCTGTTCAAAGGTTTTGTCTTGGGTAAATCCAATTGCATCCAATTGAGCAAATAGTTTCTTTTTTTCGCTGATAAGTCTGGCGCGCAATGCTTCGTACTTTGCTTTAATTTGTTCAGGCGTTTCTTCTTGGCTCTCTGGAGCTTTCTGAGCGCTAGCTGGCGCAGCTTCGTTCGCTCCCACGATGGGGCCTTCAGTAGTTGGAACATCTGGTTGTGTAGCATTTAGTGGTGATCCATCGGCTTTTACCTGTCTTAAACCTATCCACTTTGTTTTATCGACTCCACGATTTTCCACGACTTGACTCGGTGGCATTACGTTCTCTGCATTATGGTCAATGCTTTTCAATGGAGAGTTGGGCACATTTACCAACTTTTCAGCAAGGGCACGTAACAAATCTTTTTTGGACGCATCGTCTAGTCCAGGAATATTCTCAAGCGCGAGAGAGTATGCTTCTACAGCTGCGACCAACTTATTCTTTTGTTCTAGTAAAGCAGCTTTTTCCGCCTGCGCCCTTATTACAGCTTCATTCATACCTAGAACCCTCTCTCAAGAGATGTATATCTTATCTATTCTATTATAAATTGACTTTAAAACAACGCCTCCTGCACCCCTTGCTCAAACGAGTCTTTGGGCAAGAGCTGCACCAGCGAGTCAAAATTCAAATCCTCAAACACTTTGGCCACCTTGTCCTTGTCGTATTCCATGACGCTGCAGGCGGCTAGATCAAATGAAATAGGCGCTGTCTGCTCTATCGTGGCCAACTGTTGGCTTAAGTAGGCATTGGTTTTGTCTTGTTTGAGTTTTTCTAGGACGCTGGACTTGATGACAGGCGTGCCCTCGCCTGCCGGCGCGTCACTTGCTTGGTCAGCCTTGCTTTCCACCCTTTTGTACACCCCATCCAGACTGCCAAAGTCTGAGATCAGCTGAACCGCGGTCTTGGGACCAATGCCTTTGACTCCGGGGATGTTGTCTGACGTATCGCCCATCAGCGCTTTCAGATCCACTACCTGCGCTGGCATAACTCCCATTTTCTCCTGCACGCCAGCAGCGTCATATTCTTTGTCTCGGCTAAACTTACCTCGGCCCGGAATGAAGACGCGCACGTGATCATTAACCAGCTGCAACAAGTCCTTATCACCGGTGATGATCATCATTTGCAAACCGTCACCGCGCTCCGTGTCATCGTCATGAAGTTGGCCGGACTCCTGGAGCTGCAGAGCAATCGTACCAATCAAATCGTCCGCCTCAAAGCCAGCTAGCTCGAACTGAGGGATGTTGAGCGCAGTCACCACGTCTTTGACAATCTGAATTTGCCCCTTCAACTCCTCGGGCATAGGGGCGCGTTGTGCCTTGTAGGCCTCAAAAGTTTCACTGCGTTTGGTAGGGGCTTTATGATCAAAGGCGACAGCAATGTACTCTGGCTCAAAGTCGCGAATGGCCGTGAGCATGATCCTTGTAAAACCGTACACCGCATTGACCAATCTGCCCTGGGGGTCGGTTAATTCGGGAAAAGCATAAAACGAGCGGTAAATCAGCGCATGACCATCGATGATAATAAAACGATTCACGGGGGTATCATCGCCGATTAAGCAGTATCAATCAAGTGGAGCTTTGGTGGAATGAAACTTCGATGTACAATTCTCACATGACGAGAATGGATAATGAAAAAGACAGACAATACTTGTCACAGGCTGAAACGAGCTTGCAAGCAGAGGCTGTTCGTGAAGCCATACAAAATGCCTTGCGCTCACTAGATTTAGAGAGTCTTAGCGTGTATGGTAGTCATTTCGAAATATACGGCTTGGCGGTAGTAGGGTCATACGCCAAAGCAATGCTGGGGGGGTATCCCTCGCTTCACACTGCTTCGGACATTGATTTCTATGTTTTAAGTACCGACGCCATTGTGAGAGGGTTCATCATTGAACTTTTTGCACGTATTCAGTTCTTTTTGGCCGAAAAACAGCTGCGTACACCGCGGTGGGAGAATTTCGGAACGGTGGTCGCTGAACCACAGCATGCTGAAACAGAACTTTGGCTGAAGTCGACCTACTTCAGAACTGGAAGAATGCCCTACGTATTAATCACCATATAGAAAAAATTGAGTCAGACAAAATCACTTGGCTTTGGCAGTCCCCACCAATTGGGTAAACTCATCTCCATCCAATGATTCATTTTCCAGAAGTTTGAGTGACACCGCCACCAACTCCTTGTGGTATTTCTTAAGCATCGCTTCTGCCTTGGCGTAACCATCGTCAATCAGTGCCTTGATAGCGTTGTCAATTTTCTCTTGCATTTTCTCGGACAACTTGGTGGGTTCGTTCCAGTTGGTGCCAGTTTCAGTGATGTCGTACTGAGTGCCCCAGTTGACTGGACCGAGTGGGCTCATGCCGTACTCAATCACCATAGCACGAGCGATTCTAGTTGCTCGCTCAATATCACTACTGGCGCCGGCGGTCAATTCATTGAAGATCAGTCTTTCTGCCGCTCGACCGCCCAGCAATACTGCGATCCGATCGATCAATTCTGACTCAGTTGTTTGCAGTTTGTCTTTTTCTGGAGGTGTGAGGGTAAAGCCCAAAGCTCTACCACGAGAGACGATGGAAATTCTATGAACCGGGTCAGCGTTAGGACTGAAGTGCGCTACCAGCGCATGCCCAGCCTCATGGTAAGCGGTCATTTCTCGCTCCAACTTGTCTTGAAGTCGGCGCTTACTGGGACCAAGTTTAACTTTGAGCGAAGCTTCTTCAATGTCGTGAGCAGAAATTTCTTGCCGATCATCCCGGGCCACACCGATCGCAGCCTCATTGAGCATGTTTTCAATGTCAGCTCCAGAAAAACCTACTGTTCTGCGGGCAACTTTGTTCCAGTCCAAATCTTTTACAAATGGCTTACCCTTGGAATGAATTTTAATAATACCAACACGCTCGTCCAAATCAGGCAACTGCAGGGTTACACGACGATCAAATCTGCCTGGACGGACCAATGCCGGATCAAGCAAGTCGCCGCGGTTGGTAGCTGCCATCACGATCACATTGTCATTTTGGGAAAATCCATCCATTTCCACCAAAATTTGATTAAGAGTTTGTTCTCTTTCATCGTGACTGGTCATGGCTCCTCGGCCTCGAGCGCGGCCAATGGCGTCAATTTCGTCAATGAAAATAATGGATGGAGCAATTTTTTTGGCAGTATCAAATAAATCTCTGACTCGTGAAGCTCCCACGCCCACCAACATTTCCATAAACTCGCTACCGGCAATGGACAAGAACTGAACATTGGCTTCACCGGCAACTGCTCTGGCCATGAGTGTCTTGCCGGTACCAGCTGGACCGATGAGCAGCACACCCTTGGGCGTCCGAGCTCCCACCTTGGTGTACTTCTTGGGGTGCTTAAGAAAATCTACTACCTCTTCTAGCTCTTTTTTGGCTTCTTCCATACCGCCCACGTTGGCAAACTTGGTATCCTGCTTGCCTTTGACAAAAATTCTGGCCTTACTCTTACCAAAACCCATCATGCCACCCTGGGCACCGCGGGCTTGACGGAACATGACCGCAAAGAAGGCCACCATGAGCAAAATGGGCAAAATACTAATGGCCAGATCCCACATCAGCTGGCCCATAGACACGTCGTCCACCACCAACTCGACTTTTGAGAGATCAATTTCAGCGGCATTGAGTACATCCAATGCTTTTTGTCCGTCTTCTTTTCTGGCAATTTTTTCTGATTCATCTGTGTATTTGGCAGTAATTTCACTTCCAGAAACACTCAGTTTTTTAATTTTCTGATCCCTGACGTCAATCACTAACTGACTCAAAGAAATATTTTTATTGGGATCACCGCGGAACAATGAAACTAAGACCGGCAAAAATAACAAGCCTAGAAAAAGGTAGAGCAGGCCCTTGCGCAAAAATTGGTTAACATTAACTGTCACCTCTAATTGCTTGATGTAAAGTTCTTTACCTTTTTTGGGAGTAGTTTCAGGAGGGGTGGCAGACTTGGGCTCTTTATCAGGAACACGGGTCTTACCAGTTGCTTTGGGTGATTGTTCAGTCATGGCTTAGGCGACTATTGTAGCACGAAATTTAACGCAAACTTGAACCGTTGTCCACCGGTTGATCGGGGTGAAGCAGCACTGCTCGGTCTGTACCAGCGGCAATCAACATGCCCTGACTCTCAATGCCTCGAAGGGTGCGCGGCTCAAGATTAGCCAAATATATGACTTGCTTGCCCACCAAGTCCTCGGTGCCGTACCAAGGCTTGATGCCAGAAGCAATGATGCGTTGGCCAAGGTCGCCCACGTCCAGGGTAATTTTGTAAAGTTTATCTGCTCCCTCAACTGGTTCGGCAGCTATGATGGTGGCCATGCGTAGGTCGAGTTTGGCAAAGTCGTCAATGTTAATAGTTGGCTTCATATTGATAGTATACCAGGCAATTTTTTGAATTTAGCCCAGTCCCATGGCTGACTTAACCTGATCTAAAGTCTCCTGGGCAAGTGCGCGAGCACGTTGGCGGCCATCATTTATGACCTCATCTAGAAATGCTGGCTTAGCAGCAAGCTCCGCTCGTCTGACTTGATGGGGCTCCAACTCAGCAGCGATTGCTGTTGCCAATTCCTGCTTGAGGTCTTTGTATCTTAAACCTGTACTAGTATAAGCCGCTTCGTACTCTGCCCGACGGTCTTTGCCTTGGAATAACTCAACTAGACTCAACAAGTTAGCCACTCCGCCCGTTTGAGGCACGGTCGTACCAGATCCACTGTCAGTGGGACACCCAGCCAGCCGTTGGAGAATGGTCGATTTATCGTCAGTCATGGTAATGTAACTACCCTCGACTGACTTGCTCATTTTACCCTCGCCGCTCAATGATGGCACGTACTCGCCCTTGGTCGCAAATCGTTGTGGTTCAGGGAAATTGGTACCGTACTGCGCATTCATTTTGCGGGCAATTTCTCGAGAAATTTCCAGGTGTGGCTCTTGGTCAATGCCCACCGGCACAAGGTCGGCTTTATAAACTAAAATGTCGGCTGCCATCAGAATGGGATAGTTCAAAAGCGCCATGGTTGCATGGTCAGGATATTGCTTGACCTTGTCCTTGAAAGTGGGTAGGTGCTGCATTCTAGCTACACTCACGACACTGGAGAAGTAAAAAAGCAACTCAAAGTGCTGTGGCACATCGGCTTGCAAAAAAAGAATGCTTTTTTCCGGGTTAAGACCTGCGGCCAAATAGTCCAAAACGACTTCTCGGCGATTAACCTTAAGTTCCTCAACGGTGTAAGGCGTGGTCAGGGTGTGGGCGTCGGCCACCATGTAGAGGGTTTCGTAGGTGGGATCTTCCTGAAGGGTGAGCATGCCTTTGACCGCGCCAAGATAATTGCCCAAATGCAACCGACCAGTAGCTCGAATACCAGAAAGAACTCGATGTGTAGTTGTGTGCATGTACGACTCCTGTCGATATTGTACAGCACGACCATGAGGTGGCAGGAGTGAAAATAACGGCTAGAAAAAAATTAGAGCTGCTCGATCTGGATAGTTGGCGACATCTCAGGCGCGTCAATCATCTTGAGGTACTTTTCAGTGGTGGTGATGCGCTTGTGGCCAACTAACTGAGAAACATAGACCAAAGGCGTGCCTGCCTTGAGCTGCTCGGCTATGAATGTGTGGCGCAAGTCATTGACCTTGGCATCTTTGATGCCTGCCAACCGGAAGTAGCGATCAATAGCAGTCCGAATGTTGCGCACCAAAAATGGTCGGCAAGTCTTGGTCAGGAAAATAATTTTCTCTCTGGTTCTGGGCCTAGCTTCCATGTACTCCATGAGGGCTTTTTTGGCAGCATCATTGAGGGGTACTTTACGGGCTGGTCGAGATTCTTGAGGACGAATCAACAAAATGTTGTGGTCCAAGTCCAGATCGGTGAGTTGCAGACTGGCCAGCTCACTGATGCGCATACCTGTTTGGAGGAGCATTTCCACAATGGCGTACATACGCACGTCACCGCGAGTAGCATCGCGCAGAGCGCGGTACTCGACTCTGGTCAAAACTCTGGGTAAACTCTGTTCAAACTTTGGGTGGGCAACTTCGTCGGCTGGGTTGGAAGTGACGAAGTTCTGATGGATCAAAAATCGGAAAAAGGCTTTGATTGAGTTAATCTTGCGAGAGATTGATTTACCTGTGTATCTTTTCTTTTTGAGATCTTCTTTAAAATCATCAATGTCCTGAGTACTAACTTCGTCAACTGATAGTTTGCCCTTGAGAGACACCATCTCTACTAGTTGCTCAACGTCCTTACTGTAAGCAATGACGGTAGCCTGAGCCTTGCCGGCGGCTGAGAGACTGTCGGTGAACAGGGCATGTGCATCTTGAAGTGTCTTTTGCATATCAAATCTGATTTCTGTATACTCATTACTGCACAACTTGTGAGATTGTTTGAGCTCATTAAAGAGAGCTTATAATAACATATTCAGGGATTATTAGCAATCATGAAATGGCTAGCTCACCCATTGATCGTGGTAGGAATTACTCTAGTTGCAGGGCTAATATATTTGTCACTCCAGAGAGGTGGCGCCGCGGCTCAGCAGTCTGCCCTCCGCGTTCAGCAAGAGCGGGAGCGGGTGGCGGAGATGGAAAGTACAAACAACCAACTTCTGCAGCAACTTGAGCAAGCTAATACTCCTTTGGCAAAAGAAAAGATGATCCGCAATCAATTGCTGATGCAAAAAGAGGGTGAATATGTGGTGCAACTGGTCATGGACCCTCGCGCTACACCAGCCCCAGCCGAGCCAAAGCCCCAACAAACTCCTTTGGATGCCTGGAAAAAGCTAATTTTGGGCCAGCGGTGAGGAGTGTTGATTAAGCGCATGCCGCTCAAGCTCTTTAGGACTCAAGCCGGAGGTGCAGATCTGTGATTTTTCTAGACCTGGGCCACTTTTTTATCTCCGCTTCCAATTTTTGCGCCTCAGATCTTGATGAGACTGCCTGGGTATAGACCACACGCAGGGGCTTGTGCATACGCGTGTAGCGGGCACCGGTGCCGGATGCGTGGGCCGCAAAGCGACCAGCCACGTCAGTGGTGCAACCAGTGTACAGCGAACCGTTGGCGCAGAGGAGGATGTAGACGAACCAGGAGGAGGACATTAGCGCCGTCACTTCTCCAACTAGTTTCTACTAAAACCTATGATGTGCTTTTTTGGCTCCATGTATAATTCTTTAATTAAGAAGTCAAGCATTCTTGCATCGTGGTACGCACGGTCATGAACTGATGTGTAAGGGTTTTTTGGATCAGGTTCTGCCTCTGGCGGTTGGATAATGCTTTCGAAGAATAGTCTTTCGCCACCACTACCAGTCGACCCAATATTTAATAGTGTTTCTAAATCTCTGTCATCCATTCGACTTGGTAACTTTAAGCCATTACCCCATAAATGGGTAGCGATTAGTTTATATTTAGCTACCAAATCCTGATTTGATATCTCTGGTCTGAGAGTGTCGCTATAGCTAACGCGACCGTTCATTCCGCTTAGGTGTGCGGCTACAAATCTTTTACAAATATTTTGTACTAACCTCACTTTTTGGTCTCTGTTTAATTCAGTTACTTCATTAAAGTCAATAAAATCATTTAGTCGTTGGTCAAGATCAGCCCCATGTGCGCTTTGCGACTCTAATTCTTCAGGAGTTGGTTGTATGTCGTCCCCTGGTAAACTGCCGTAAGCGGACAGGCCAGGCGGTAGTGGCGGAAGCTCAGTGTTCATAAGTACATTGTATCAGTTTGGTGCTTATAGCTACACCGGGAACTTCACTTTGGCAAGTTCCCAAATCACTTTTAAAGTTGCGTTCCTAGATTGTTTGGATCTGAATTTTCAGTGGTTGCTTCTTTTTACTCGCATTTTCCCACTGTTCAATTTTTCCTGGCGTAACCGCAAAGACGGGATGTGGAGCAAACGAGGTTTCATGAAAATATCTTTGGTAAGCATTTTTGTCTCGTAAGTTCAATTTTGTTTTGAGATGTTGTGTCTCATACAGGAGCTGACCTGAAGTAACCATGATTGGTTCAAGATCAACTGCTAGAGTCAGCTTGGTTCTATCAAACTTATATCCCCGCTCATCCGCTTCATTTACGATGTGGTGTAAGTAAACAGTGATGGCAGCAATCGGTTGAGCGTGGTTTTTAAATCGTGCCAACTGCGGATGATTTATGTAGACCTTGGTAC
>CAZSHY010000041.1:0-6633 GCA_964607125.1 uncultured Pseudomonadales bacterium
ATTGACTCGAGCGAGGCTTTTTTAAGTTGGGGATGAGCTGCCAGAGGCACTACATAAATGTGGTTTTTGGGAAAACCAAGATGATAAGTAATATCTGTTTTTGAACTTTCTGAATCAGTGATAATGGCTGAGACAGTTTTTAAAACTAATTTTTGACGAGCAAAGCTAAATCTTCCTCTGATTCCTGGTTTATAGTATGCGGGAAATTTTAGGGGTATTACGTCATGAACTGTCACAATTCTTGGTGTACTGAAACCAATTGGTAGTGTTGAAAAGAAGAAATCAAAAAAAGGATAATGAATTAAGTCGGGCTTTTTAGTTGGTACTGCTGCGCTTGAGCTTCTAACTAATTGAATATCTGGTACTTCTTCCAGTGTAGACGTGAGCAACCTTGTGTACATGCCTATACCACGAGTAGCATGTAGACTTGACAAGGGACTTGTGTCAATTAATATGATTGGTTTTTTTGAGTCGCTCATAATGTTCCCAGACCTTTAGGTAAGTAATTGGATGATGAAGTGCACTCATCAAGCCAAATAAAATTCCGCTCAAACCATCAACTATACCTTTATGCCTAACCACTAGCAATAAAAAAGTTGTCACAGGTTTTATGATCATGAACTCTAGGGTATGCCAAATGCCGATGGAAAGATGCTGATTCACCAACCTTTCAGCTTCAAAGGAAGTGTAAGTATTCATTTTTCTAAGGGTATCTGAAAAATTTGGATGACTATAGTGGAGAAGGTGACCGGCTGCCACCGCTATCTTGCCTGAGACTTCCATCTGTTCGTGCACATTCTTCTGTGGTAGTTTTGCAAAACCGTTTAAGAAAAGCCTAATCACCCTATCTGGATACTGACCACCTTTGGTTAGAAAGCGACCAAAATACCAATTCTTACGACTCACAAACCAAGCCTTGGTGTGGAATTGACTGAAATCAGCTACGCCACCCAACTCATCTTTTAACCTTTGAATGAAGCTAGCCAGAGTTTCATCAACAATTTCATCTGCATCAAGCTGAAGCACAAGAGGTTCAGTTGCGGCATCAATTGCCATTTGCTTATTGATATGAAAATTGGATTTATTCGTAGTTGGAATTATGAATGCGTTAAATTTTCGGGCAATTTCCGTAGTTTTATCTGTAGATTCACCATCAACTACCACAATTTGGTCTGCAAGACCCTTTATAGAGTTTAAACATAACTCTAAATTATTTTCTTCGTTATGAACCGCCAAAACCACCGAAAGCATATTGTCCTTATTATAAATCTTTTATCTGCCACTGTCCCGACCCAGGTGCAATCGGTTCTAACAACACTTTTTCTGAAGAAGATGCATCTGTAGCCTTAGCAATGAAATGAAATGGGCCTACTCGCTCGCCGTATTTAAATCCAATTGAATCTGCTTGTTGGTGGACAATGCTGTGTTGAAAATAGTCAGGTTTAATCGGAGCGTACCAAGCGGCAAGAATATATAAATAACCACTAACATCAACCACAGCGATAGGTTGGTTTGGATGCTCAGCATATGCTTGGATAACCGCAGGCTTAAAACCAGTTTGGAAGTTGTCTATTTGTTGCGCGGGAAATTTAAAAAAGTACGTAAATTGATAAGTTAATATATAAAAAAGTAGCAGTGCCGTGCAAGCAAAAAATATATATCGCTGATTTGTTCTAAAAATTCTCAAGATTGTTTGCAAACCTAAGCCTGCAAATATCGGCAGTAAAAACAAGAACAGTAAGGAGCGAGTTGCGTGCGGTGCGTCTACAGTAATTGAAGCTGGCAGCAATGACGCCCACAGCCAGAAAGATATAAAGATCATATTTAGTTCAGCGCCAGTAAGAGTGTGCTTTTTTAGCCACACCCAAGCGACAGTTTTAAGGCTCAGTGTGGCACTTATAACCATTCCAAGCATAGCTAAGAAATAAACTAACCATGGGAAGTGGCCTGAGCCGGGTAGTGAATGCCAAGGATGTGCCCCTCCCCTAGTGACAAGAAAAGTCGGTGAAAAATGAGACAAATAGCGCTGAATCATGAGTTTGCCATAGAAAGACGCTGGCGAACTGTTTAGCTGTGTAATCAAGGACCCTGATTGTTGATACTGGTTTCGAAATGTTTCAGTAATGGCCTCATCTGCAAAGAGGGTAATTGTGCTCTTTTGATGGATTAAGGGTTGAAGATATAAAAAGACGCACGCAGACATAAGCAAGATCAAGCCACCAAACATCCAAGCACTTAGTTTTAGAGGCCCAAAAAACACCGCCCATGAACAGCCAAAAATCACCGCATATGCCAACGGTGTGTTGTAGGTCAAAATTGAAATTAAAATTAAGCTTGCAACTAGTGCATGTTGCCACAACCTGAGCGGCTTGGAGCTTGTTGAAATAGTAAGTATGCTTGCCCAGCATACGAGGGCCACCATAGCTTCAAATGCCATCCTAGAAAAAAAGAAAATTGGTCCCAGACTCGCAGTGCAGGCTGCCACAAACAAGGCCACTGCGTGGTTCGCGCCAGTCCTCCTGGATAAAATATAGCTCAACCAAACTATGATTGACCCAGCTAGTGCCGAGGGCAAGCGAACTGCAAAATCTGTGTATCCGGTAAAACCAAAAATAATGGTCAAAATGGCGGGGTATCCAATTAACTTAAAGTCCCCAAATGATTCAAGTGCAATCGGCCAGGATCGGCTCCACTCGTCTTGACCTGTTTCCCTGAGCAATAATGCTGAGTAAGCCAAGGCAGCCTCATCGCGATTGAGAACTTGTGGATTATTGCCCAAGTTTATTAGTCGTAAAAATATGCCAATAAAAATAATTACTGGTAAGGCTAATTTTGAAATAGTGTTTTTGTTCATGGTTTATAAAGAGCGATTGTGCCCCGCTCTTGGCCATCGGATGACCTTATTGTCTCTATGACTTGAATGTGATCCTGAATTTGGTCGGAATATGATGAAATCATACCAGAATGAGTGACGAGAAGCGTGGGAGTCTGAAGCTCGAGCAGTTCTGGTTGAGTGGGTATGCCGGTAAAATAAAATCTGCCCAACCGTTTGAATAAATAGTCGCTTGAAATTTGATCAGATCCATCCTGAGAGTTTAGAAAACTTGATGCTAAGAACCGCAACGGAAGCCGACCGTCGGTATTATGTACTAAAACCCGCTCGATACTCAGTTTATAGGATAAATAGATTGTTCTGTCTGCCAATTCCTGATACCCATCAGACCAACTCTCAGCTGCAGTTATTGGGTAACGATTCAGGTAATATCCCATAAACTCAAAGAGCGACATGCCTACCGCAAGCAGAATTATGACCACTGCAATTTTTTTAGTTTCAAAAATCCTATTTCTGAACCTCTCTATTACTTCTAATGTGGCAGCAATTCCTACACCAATCAGTATTGATAAAGGGATTAAAGAATTAAGAGATCTGAGAGCATGCGGAACAACAGCTGGAACAGAGGCAGGAATTAACGCAGCCGCTGTCCAAACACCAAGAAAGAAGCCTGCTTTTTTATATTTAGTAGCAGTTTTTAAAATCCCTATACAAAAGAAGGGCATCCAAACAAGCAAAAATAATCCATGCACTCCTGTACCATGACGAAGATTTTGATCTCCGTTAAAAAACAAATACTCAAGAGACAAATGGCTGACTACATTCTTAGCTAGCTGATGAATTCTAAGCATTTCTTGATTAAAAAAAAGACGACTAAACGGACTGTTATTTGTAGTCATCCTCAATGATTTTGCTGTTTCAACCGTCTTGGTTTCATTTAGAATTGAAGGTGTGCTCAATCTGAACTGTTGACTTGGCTCGTATAAGTGTGATTTAGCTAGGGGCTGAAGCAAAATAAAAAATAGAATTATAGGGACTAATAAGCCCAAGCCAACTTGCTTGACAGTTTCAAGCAAGCTATCTTTTTGATGCCACTTAAAACCGAACCACAGCCACCACGAGCCAAACACAATTGGCCAAACGAATCTGGTTGAATAATACGTGTAAACGCTGGCGGCACCGACTAGAACTGCCAACAGCTTCATCACCCACGATTGGCTTTTATTCACAAGTAGTAATGCGGAAATACCAAGTAAGGCCTGACTAAGATGTGCTTCAAAACCAGATCTTGAGAAAATAATATCCCAAGGCGAGGTGGCAATGACCAACGCTGACCACCATGCGGCTTGCTTGGCAAATTTATTTTTAGAAAAGAGACTGTAAGCTATGCCTCCACCAGTCACAACGGTTAGCAGTCCAGCAAGCGCACTGGGTATTCGGACAATCCACTGATGTAAACCTAGTAATTGAGCTGTGCCCCATACTGCCAAAATGTATCCAGGCAGTTTGTAGTCCCCCCATGATGGATAGATGGCTTGCAACCAACTGTTGCCATGCATATCTGTTCCCGATTCAACCATGGTGGACACGTCAACAAATATTGAAACTTCATCCCAGTTTAGACTAGTTGGCAGATGTTTAATGCCATAGAACCTCACAAAAACTGCTACAATAATCACCAATAACCAAGCCAGTATTGCCCATTTTTGAGTCATAAACATACTATATACAGAATGCATCAATTGATCAAAACAAAAAACAGTCGGTGGATTGTAGGTATAACCTTCCTGATTTTTATCACGATTCGGCTACTTTTTTTGAGTCAACATATATACTTTGGTCAGGACGAAGCTAGAGATTTGCTACTATCACAGCGAGCTTTAGAAAATGGAGAGTTAATTGCTGGTTATGGGCCAAAGGCCAGTGTGGGCGACTTTTATTTGCCACCTTTTTACTACCAACTGCATCGTACTGTTACCGCTATTTTTGGCACAGAACCTTTGATAATGCACGTAGTGACTTTGGTGATTGATTCTCTCGGTGCCTTTATTCTTTACTTTTTGCTCAGACTTTTCTTTAGTCGTTCATCAGCATTGGCCGGTGCTTTAATCTACGCATTTTCATATCAGCCATTTACTCAGGGTGTTAATTCATGGAACCCCAATTTGATACCGGTGGCCACACTTGCTCTTCTTTATAGTTGTGCATTGGGTATAGTTCGCTCAAACTGGAAGTTTGCCTGGTTAGCAGTGCTAGCTTTCACTATCAGCGTCCATTTACATTACCAGGCAATAGTTTTGTTGCCATTTTTAGCCTGGGTGTTTGTAAAGTCCATCAAGCCAGAATTCCCCTGGAAGTCATGGGCTGCAGGTATAGTTTCAAGTGGAATCATAACTTTACCTTACTTTGTGTCAGAAGTAAGGTCAAATCTGGCAAACTCGCGGGCAATTATCAATTATTTTCAACTTGAGCATCACAATTACTTTGATCGAATTGGCAAGATTGAGTATGTTACAAAATTCATACCACAATTTTTTGAACGAGTCCTTGCCCATGAGCAACTCGCCTCTGGATGGCTGGGTTTATTTCTGTTATTTGTCGGACTAATGTCAGTAACCTTTTTGATGGTTAAAAAACGGCTCTACTCACTGACATTTTTCTTAGTTTATTTTGGATCTGTTTTACTCATGTTAAGACTGTACAAGGGGGACAAACTTGATTACTACATGAGCACGCTATTTATACTCCCAGCTTTTGTCATGGCTTCTATTATTCATGCTCAAAAACACCTAGGCTTGGTGATTTCAGTTATCGTTTTAGGATTGAGTGTCAATTCAATAATTCAACTTTCGCCAAGAAATCAAATTAATGAACTCAGAAATACGATCCGAGAGATTCGCTCAACCTCTCAGTCCGAGTCAGTTAGACTTTTAATTCATACTGATGATTTCGTTAATACACTGGCATTTGCTTTACCAAGATATGGTGAGATGTCTATTGATCAAAGTAGTCTGACTGTGCTTGAGGTGTTTCCCAAGGATCGGGCACCTTTGCAGCCAAGCTCATTCGATTCATGTGCCAGCTCAAATTCTGATTCATATACTAATTCCGACTACTACGAACAATTTAAGAAATCCTCCGGTTTTAAACCAACCAAACTTATTGAGAATCCTGACTTTGATATTTTGGTAGGTCAGCTAACTTGTCAACCTACACCAGTTAAAACCCACCCACTTTATCAAGACCAAGGTTTTGGCTCTGATTTAGTTGTACCAAATATTTATAAATGACTATGCCAACATCAACTAAACACGACCCCAGATTAGATCTACTCAGAACTATTGCCATATTTGGCACAATCACCATTCATACAATTCATGAAGTCTTTGCGCGCCCTGATTACGTTGGCGGAGCTTCTTGGTGGGTGGCTGACATACTCAATACTCTAGCCAGAACTTCGATACCTTTGTTTATTATGATCAGCGGCGCGTTGCTTTTTGATAAACTCACCGATATTAAAGCCGCTTGGCTTCGCACTGTCCCAAGATTAATCACCCCACTAATTTTTTGGGAATTTTGGTATAGGTTTGTTGATTGGTATTGGTTTGGAAAGTCTTTTGATATTTTTGGTATGTGGCACATGTTTTTAAACGGTAATGTCTATGTTTTTTATTTTTTAGTCTTACTTGCTGGCATTTATTTAGCTCAACCGTTTGTTTGTGCGGCTACCAAATCGTCAACAGAACCAGATAAACTAATTTTGAAAATTAGCCTAGCCTCTTTGATTATAGGGTGCGTTT